>LJUH01000034.1 GCA_001303765.1 Chlamydiae bacterium SM23_39 | reverse complement strand
TGTTTTGGTTTAAAAACTTTTTTACAACAAAAGAGGTCTTTTTGCATTAAAAATTTTATTTAACTTTCAGAATTTTAAATTTTTAAACTTGAAACTCACGTTAAACTAATAAAAACTAAACGGTAAGGTTTTTATAGTATATTATTTTATATTGGAATAGGTATAAGTTTTTTTTATAAGATCAGTGTTTTTTTGTATCCTTGCTCCTAATGAAGAGAGTTTTTGTATTATATTTTCATATCCTCTTTCTAAAAAATGAAGTTGAGAGATATTACTCTCTCCTTCTGCAATTAAAGCTGCCATAATATAAGCAAATCCTGCTCTTAAGTCAGGAATAGAAATATTTTTTCCTAATAAAGGAGTTGATCCTTTGATTATTGCACTATGATAATGGTTTTTTTTATCAAATCTACAATTTTTCCCTAGACATTTAGTAGATAATTCTATATTGGCTCCCATCTCTTTTAACATTTTAATATATTCGAATCTCTTTTCATATACTGTTTCATGTATAATTGAGGAACCTTTACATTGAGTTAATAAGGCACCAAAAAGTGGTTGCCAGTCAGTCATAAAACCAGGATGAACATCTGTTTCTAATAATATATTACCTTCTAATTGACCTGTATAAAAAAACTCTATTCCATTTTTTTTAATTTCATAACCTCCTTTTGTTTTTTTTAATGCATTAAGAAAAGCTTTCATCTGGATATGTTCAGCTTTTTCTATAAATATTCTACCTTTTGTGCAAATTGCAGCTAATGCATAGGAAGCTACCTCATTTCTGTCAGATAAAACAGAGTGTTCAGCTTCAAAAAAATTTTTTGTTTCTTCGATATATATTGTTCTATTACGAATTACTATTTGTACGCCTATTTTTTTTAGAAATCTTATAAAATCTATTATTTCTGGTTCTATAGCTGCATTTTTGATAATAGTTGTTCCCTTTGCTTTTACTGCTGCTAAAATAGAGTTTTCAGTTGCTCCAACAGATGGGTAGGGTAGTTTTATTAATGTTCCAATCAAACCATTTTTTGCTTGTGCTGAATAGGTCTTTGCATATTCATTATATTCGATATCTGCTCCTAGTAATTTTAAAGAGTTAATATGGAAATCAACTGGTCTTTTACCAAGTTTATCTCCTCCTACTATTGGTACTGTTATTTTATTTTTTACTCTACTTATCAAAGCTCCTAATATAAGAATAGGTATTCTGTTAGCTCCAGAAAAACGTTGAGAAATAGAAGAAGTTTTAATATGTTTTGTTTTTACTTCAATAACTTTTTTATCTTTATCCCATAAATATTCCATTCCTATTTCTTTGCATAATTGTAAGGTGATATCTACTTCTAAAATATTTGGAACATTATAGAAAATAGATTTTTTATCAGATAATAAAGAAGCTACAAGTAATTTAGTTATACTATTTTTAGCTCCTGAAGCTTTAATTTTTCCTTTTAATGGAGTTTTTCCATTTATTTTTATTGAAGAAGTTTTCAAAAAAATACCTTTTCTTTAATTTGTTATGAATATATAACAAATTTTTATTAAATGAGCTATTTTTTTAGAAAAATATATGAAAGATAATTTTATATTTATTACAGGGATAGGACAAGATAGTCATAGATTTTTATTTGATGATCTTTCTAAACCATGTATAATTGGAGGAGTTATTTTTGAAAATATCCCTGGATTATTGGCAGATTCTGATGGAGATGTGGTATATCATGCAATATGCAATGCGATAACTTCTTTAAATAATATTCCCATTTTAAAGGGAATTGCCGATGTTTTATGTAAAAAAGATGGAATAACTGATTCTAAAGTTTATTTAGAAAAAGCTATGATGTCTTTAAAAGAAGAGATAGTTCATGTTGCAATAGCTATTGAAGGGAAAAGACCTTTTTTTCAAGATAAGATTTTAGAGATGAGAAAAAATATCTCTTCGATATTGAAGATAGGTATAGATAAAGTAGGAATAAGTGCTACATCAGGAGATGGATTAACAGATTTTGGATGTGGGGAAGGGGTTCAGTGTTTTTGTATTATTACTGCTAAAAAAGTGATTTAATCTTAAAATTATTTTATATGCTTTTAAAAAATAAAGTTTTTTACAATTAAAATGGTTTTCTTGACATTTTTATCTTTTTTCGACTAGCATTTAAAGAGATTTATGCTAAAAAAGATTTTATTATCAATTTTTTTAATTAATGTATTGAGTGCAGATTTACAGGAAAGTTATACAGAAATACTAACTTCTTTAGAACAAAAAAATTGGAAAAATGTTATAGATAAAAGTAATCTGTTTTTAAAAGATTATAAAAAAAGCATTTTTTCTGAAGAGTTGTATTATTATCTTGGAATATCCAATTACCATTTAAATAATTTAGAAAAAGCAAATATAAATCTTTCAAAATATCTAACAAAAAAGTTTTCTCCTAAATATTATCAAGAAGCTTTTTCTTATAAATTTAAAATTGCTAAGAGATATTACAAAAAAGATAAAAAACATTTATTTGGGTGGAAAATAATGCCTAAAATTATTTCTTGTAATGATGATGCGTTAAAAATTTTTGATGAAATAATATTTGCTTTACCTTACTCTGAGTTAGCTTTAAAATCTTTTTTTTACAAGGGGCTTCTTTTATTTAAAATAAAAGAATATGATGAGAGTATTAATAGTTTTCAGGAGCTAATAACAAAATTTCCAAAGAGTAATTATGCTTTAGAATCTTTTTTAAAAATAAGTAAGATATATTTAAAAAAAGCAGATCCTAAGCATTTAGATCCAAACATCCTATCTCTTGCTAATATAAATTTAAAAAAAATGGAACAAGCTTTTCCTAAAGAAGAAAGATTAAATGTCATAAGAAAAGATATACAAAAAATAAAAGAGATTTTTTCTAAAGCTTTGTTTGAAATAGGTAATTTTTATGAAAGAACAAAAAAACTAGATGCTTGCAAAATATATTATAAAAAAATTATCAATACTTTTCCTGATACGAAAACAGCAAAACTTGCTAAAAGAAAACTTTCTAAATTAAAAAAATGACAAAAATATTTTTTTTTCTTTTTTTCTTTTTTCTTAGTTGTAATTACAAATTAGGAAATGAATATTTTAAAAGTTCTTCTATCAATGTGCCATATATTCAAGGAGATAAAGATGGTATTTTAACAAAAGAATTAGTGTTTGAGCTTGCAGAAACGGGCGTATTTGAATATAAAAATAATTCAGCTGATTTTAATTTAAATATTTCAATATTAAACACTTTTGATGAGCAGATAGGATATAGATTTGATAGAGATAATAAAGGGAAAAGAAAAAAAAATATTATGGCAACAGAAGGAAGAAAGAAAATAAAAGCAAAAATTTCTCTTTTCTCAAAAAAAGAGAAGAAAATTATTTTTGGGCCAAAAATAATAGAAACAGATGTGGATTATGATTATGTCACTCAAGATTCCATAAATGATCTATCATTTATTCTTCCAAATGGCAAAAGGGAGACAGTATTGCAATTTTCTTTAGGGCAATTGGAATCTATTTCCGCAGCTCAAAAAGCTACCTTACTTCCTTTATATAAATCTCTTGCAAAAAAAATAGTTAAAATAATTTTATCAGAAGTAAATAATTCTTAAAAACTTAATGATCTTTTTCATATGCAGTTATTGTAGCCTCAGTTTCCAACATATCCAATAAATAATGTTGTAAAATTTTTAAGACATATTTGGGTGTATTATAAACACCAGATGTTGTAAATACGATCTCTAGATGGCTCTTTTCATTGCTATGCAATGCTATCATTACGTAGGTAATAGGGTTTTCTTCTTCCATTTTAGGTACTATCCATATAATAAATTGTTCATTAAAAAGAGTTACTTTTTCTGGTGTTTCTATAACATGAAAGTATTGAGTGAAATCACCATCTTCTTGATCTATTTTGTCAAGTATGTCAAGATCTTTTAATAACTTAAGATCTACATTTATTATATCTTCATGTAAGCATTGAGAAAGGTTTTTAACAAAATTTTGATACATTTTTTCGATTTGATAGGGATTAAGCATAAACCTCCTCTTAGTTTAATTTTATTATTTATAATTAACACTGTCAACATTTGTTTTAATTATTATTAAAATTAACATTATTTTTTCTCTTTTAAATAATTGATTTTTTTTGTAAAAATACAAATAAATGTTATTTAGATATATTTGTGTTTGCATTTTTTTTGTTTTTAATGTTTTAGGTAAGCAACTAGAAATACAAACCTTATCTAAAAATGTAGTTTTAATAAATGGAAAAAATGGAAGAATTCTTTATCAAAAAAATCCATATGAAAAAATCTATCCTGCAAGTTTAACAAAAATAGCAACACTACTTTTTTTGTTAGATAAAAAAAAAGATAGATTGATCGATAAAATAAAAATCTCTAAAAAAACTATTTTTTCTGTAGACTCCCAAGAAAAAGATAAGTACCCTCCTTATATTTTAGAAAAAGATGGGACAAATTTAGATTTAAAAGAGGGAGAAATAATATCTAGCTCTGATTTACTTTATGCTTTAATGTTAATTTCAGGGAATGACTGTGCTAATGTTCTTGCTAAAAGTGTATGTGGAAGTATTTTTAATTTCATGAAAGAGCTAAATGAATATCTTAAAACTTTAGAGTTAAAAGATACTTCTTTTTTTAATCCTCATGGTCTTCATTATAAAAATCATATTACCACAGCATATGAGATTGCCCTTATAGCTAAAAAAGCTTTAAAAATAGAAAAATTTAAAAACATAGTAAAAACTCCTTATTATGTTATTTCAAAAACCAATAAACATCCTAAAAGAAAAATAGTTCAATATAATGAGCTTCTGAATAAACAGAAAAGGTTTTTTTATCCCCCTGCTATAGGAATAAAGACAGGATATCACTCTAAAGCTAAATTTAACCTAGTTGCAGCAGCAGAGAAGGAGAATAGGTTATTGATAGCTGTGCTTATGAGTGCAGATCATAGTGATGATAGATATATAGATGCTATAAATCTTTTTGAAAAAGCATTCTCTGAAAAAAAAATAGATAAAAAAATTTTTAAAAAGGATAGTGTTTTTAGTTTAAAAATAAAAGGAACCAAAAATTTACTAAAAGCTTATTTAAAAGATGATGTTATATTTTCCTGTTTTCCATCGGAAGAACAAAAAATTAAAAGCTATATCAGATGGGAAAAAACTATTCTTCCAATAGAAAAAGATGAGCTAGTAGCTCATTTATATATCATTCCAATAGATAAAAAAGAATTTATCTGCTATCCTCTTTATTCAAAAGAAAAAATGGAATCAAGTTTCTGGAGTAAATTATTTTTTTTAAAAAAGATTATTAAAAAGTTTAATAAATTCTTCTAAAGTCAAATTTTCTGCTCTTATATTTTCATCTAAATTTAATTTAAAAAAAACTTTTTTTAATGTTTCTATGGGTATCTTTTTTCTTAAAGAATTTAAAAGTTTTTTTCTTCTTTGTTGGAAAGCATTTTTTACAAATAGATGAAATTGCTCTTTTTCTATTTCAGGTAGATTTTGTCTTATTTTTAAATGGACTAATGAAGAATATACTTTGGGTTTTGGGAAAAAAGCATTAGGAGATATTTTAAAAAAAGAACATATATCTGTATAAAAATTTACAAAAAGAGTAAAGCTACTATAAGTTTTAGTAGATGGTTTTGCTAATATTCTCTTTGCTACTTCATACTGCATCATTAATGTTAGATTTGAGAAAAAATAATAGTGTTTTAATAATTTGGAAATTATTAAAGAAAAGATATTGTAAGGAAGGTTAGATATAACTTTTACTTTTTCATTTTTGTTTAAAATTTCATCTAATGATAATTTTAAAAAATCCTTTTCTAAAACTAAGACATTTGAATTTATTTTTTTTAAATGATTTATAAATCTTTTATCCTTTTCGATTGCTATTACTTTTTTTGCTTTTAAAGCTAATTCCTTTGTAAGAACTCCTGCTCCTGCTCCTATCTCTAAAACAATATCTTCTCTATCTATTTCTGCTGTTTTTATAATTTTATTTAAAATATTTTTATCGATTAAAAAATTTTGAGAAAATTTTTTTTTTAAAATTATACCATTTTTTTTAAGAAAAAAAATGAGATTAGAAATTTTACATAAATCGATCATCTTATTTCAAAAGGAGTTAAATCTTTTAAATCGATCTCTTCGTAATTATAATATTTAAAGAGTTCAGAAAAATAACGAAGATATTCCTTTTGATATTCCTTTTGGAAAAGCTCTTCTTTAATTTTTAAAAAGCTATCATTAAAAGAGGGAGTTGGGGTAATCTCATAATTTTTCAGATAAAAAATTTTTAAAACATCTTTTTTTGAAATTCTACTCTTTTTACTTATTGGAATACTGTAACTGTTAGGTTTTAACTCTTTCAAGATCTCTTTTAATTCATTAGATATCTCTTTAGATGAGATCTCACATTCTGAAGAGATTGTTATAGATATATCTTTAAATTTTTCTTTTAATTCTTTTTCATCTAATTCTTTTTTTGAAATTTTTAAAAGATTAAAAATTTTATCTCCTATCTCTTTCTCTGTTTTTTTATCATCAACCTTTATTGAAATAGTTTTATATCTCCATTTTTCTATTGGAGGATTATTTTTACAAAATATTATATAATTTTTTTTAATTATTTCTGGAGTAATTTTCTGATCTACTTTTGAGTGTACGAAGTACCAAAGCATTCTTTCAACTACCATCTCTCTTTTAATAAAATCCCAAGCTTCATCGAATGATAAATCAATCTCTTCTAAAGATTCCATGGTATTAGGTCCAAATCTATCTTCCAATTTTTCTCTTATCTCTCCATCCGTTATTTTTATCTCTTTTTTTTCTGCATCTAAAATCATTAATTCCTCTTTTATAATGTCATAAAAAACCTGTTCCCAGTTGGTAATATAAAATTTATATTTAGATTCTTTAGATTCCTTTAAATGTGGAAAAACTTTTAAAAAAATAAGATCCATTTTTTTTTTGACGTCTAATACTGAGATACATTTTTCATCTATTTTTGCTAAAATAGAATTATGAACAAGTAATTCTCCATTTATTTTTGATATACAAAAAATTATTAAAAATATTTTATAAAATAATTTCATTTTTTAATAACAATATATCAAAATTTATTTTTTTGAAAAATTGTATTTTCGTTATTTTTTTTTCAAAGTAATGGTTTTATAAGTTAAATAAAAAAAAAGAGTCGCTCTAAAGTTTTTTAAGAGCGACATTTTTTTTAAATAGCTTCTACACCAAAAACAGATTTAGAAAGATATCTTTCTTTATATTCTTTTATATCTTCCGACTTCACAACCCAAGCAGCTCCTTTTCTAAAAGCTTTCAATTGTCCAACTCTAGTTGCATAGTAGATTTTTTGTGCTGGTACATTCAACATTTTTGCAGCTTGATTGATAGAATAATATCCTTTTTCTTTATCAAATAACAATTCGCCTTCGTAGAGTGATTTTTCTCTAGAATATTTGTTTTTTTTATATTCTTCTAGATCGTTTAAACTTATCATCCATTTTCCATCACATTTTGTAGCTTTCAATTTTTTTTGCTTGATAGCTACATAAACTGCTTGTCTTGTAACATTGTTCAATTTTGCAGCTTCTGTGATTGAAAAAAATTTTTTTTCAACAGATGGATTTTCTTGTTGTTCCCATCCTTCCATATTTTCCTCCTTATCATTACATAAAAACATTTTATAATAACATCTTTATATCGTTCAAGTATATATTATTACATAATAAAGAATTATTATCAATATAATAATATTTTAAATTTAAAAATTTTAACAAAATAATTTGAAAAACAAATAGGTTAAATGATATATTTTTTAAAAAAAAGAGTTTGCAATGATAAAAATTTTAAAAAAATTGGTGTTTATTTTCATAGTATTTTATCTAAGTTTTTCATATACAGCAACATGTAGCTTAACAGAAAAAGATGTATCTTCAAAAATAACCTCTATTCTAAAACTACATGCATCTTATAAAGAATTAAATACTGATCTGATCGAAAAAGCATTAAGAAATTTTTTGGAAGAGCTTGATCCTACAAAATCCTATTTTTTAGAATCCGATATAGCAAAATGGCTTTATCCTTCTAATGAATTAAAAATAAAGATTTTATCTAGCATAAAAAAAAATAAATTTTCGTGTTTTGAAGATATATACGAAGTTATGATCTCTACAATAGCAAGGCGTAATCTATTAGAAAAAAAGGTATCTCAAAGAACAATCCCCCAAGATGTTGATTTTCAAGAAATTAAGGATAGCTCTTGGCCTTTATCTGAAGAAGATCTTTTAGAAAGACTAATAAAAATAAAATCTCTTTGGATAAAAACTGCAAAACAATTTCAAACTGAATCGGAAGAAAAATTTTTACAAATGATTGAAAAAAGAAGACTATTAAAAGAGGAAAAATTTTTGAAAAACAAAAAGAAACCTAATACTTTGATTTTTAGTTACATACTAAAAGCTATTGCCTCGTCACTAGATGCTCATACTAATTATTTCACCCCTCAAGAAGCAGCTCAATTTCTTATGGATGTTCACAAGAGGTTTTTTGGTATCGGAGCAGTTTTAAAAGATAATTTAAATGGATTTTCAATAGAAAAAGTTCTAGAAAATAGTCCAAGTTACAAAAATGGTAAATTACAAATAAGAGATCTTATTGTGGCTGTGGATCAAAAACCTATAATTGGAATGGATATAATGGAAGTTGTAGAAATGATAAGAGGAAAAGAGGGTTCTAAAGTGTTACTTACTATTTTGAGAAACGGAGAAAAATTAGAAGTAGAAGTTACAAGAGGAGAAGTTGTTCTTGAAAATACAAGGTTAAAAACAACTGTTATTCCTTATGGCAATGGTATAATAGGATATTTACAACTATTTTCTTTTTACGAAGATCCTAAAAGTTCATCTTCAAAAGATATGGAAATTGAATTAGAAAAATTAAAGGAAAAAGAAAATTTAAAAGGGGTTATATTAGATCTTAGAAATAATTCTGGAGGCCTTTTATCCGAAGCAGTAAAAGTAACTTCTCTCTTTATTACAAAGGGTATTGTTGTATCTATAAAAGATAACGAAGGAAAGATTAAACATCTAAGAGATATTGAAGGAAAAATTACTTGGGAGGGGGCTTTAGTTGTATTGACAAATAAATGCTCTGCTTCTGCTTCCGAAATTGTTTCTCAAACTCTTCAAGATTATAAAAGAGCTATAATAGTTGGGGATAAAAAGACATTTGGAAAAGGAAGCTTTCAAACTTTTTCTATGGAAAGCTCTGATGATAATAAGATAAATCCTCAAGGAGAATTTAAGGTAACAAGAGGCAAATACTATTCAGTTTCAGGAAAAAGTCCTCAACTATATGGTGTTACTCCTGATATAGTAGTTCCAGGAATATTTTTTAAAGAGGATTTAGGTGAAGAATTTGCAAAATTTCCATTAAATAATGATAAAATTTCTCCTCATTTTAAAGATGATCTTTCAGATCTTCCTTATTTAAATAGAAGAAAATTCTCTTTTTTTTATAATCATGACTTACAACCAATTTTAAAAAAATATTTTTGCCATTTAGATGCACTAAAAGATAATTCTAAAAAAAGAATAGAAAATGATGAAAATTATCAAGATTTTTTGAAAACTCTAAATGAAAAAAATTATAATTTATATAAATTAGATTTTTTTAATAGAGCAGATCTACAAAAACAAGAAACGATACAGATTATGAAGGATCTAATTTTTTTTATGGAAAAAAAAGATCAACAACTTATTGCAAATTAAATTAAAAAAAATAAAAATGAAAGATATGTTTATAAGAACACGTATTGCGCCATCCCCAACAGGAGATCCACATGTAGGTACTTTATATATAGCTCTTTTTAATTATGTTTTTGCAAAACATTTAAAAGGAAAATTTGTATTAAGAATAGAGGATACAGATAAAAAACGTTCAAAAAAAAAATATGAAAAAAAGATAATAGAGGCTCTTAAATGGGGAAAGATAAATTGGGATGAAGGTCCAGATATAGGTGGAGAATATGCACCTTACAGACAATCTGAAAGAATTGATATATATCAAAAATATATTCAAAAATTATTAAATGAAAAAAAAGCTTATAAGTGTTTTGCAACACAAGAGGAGTTAAAGGAGCTAAGAAAAAAAGGAAAATCCTTTGGATATGATAGAAGGTATAGAGATCTTTCTGATGAAGAGGTAAAAAAAAGAGAAGCAGAAAAACAACCTTATACAATAAGACTAAAAATACCTCTTAAGGGAGAGTGTTCTTTTGAAGATAAGATTAAAGGAAAAATCACAATACCTTGGGAGGAGATAGATGATCAAATTTTAATAAAGTCTGATGGGCATCCTACTTATCATTTTGCAAATGTAATAGATGATCATCTAATGAAAATATCCCATGTAATACGTGGAGAGGAATGGATCTCTTCTACCCCTAAACATATTTTATTATATGAATATTTTAATTGGACTCCTCCAATATTTATGCATATGCCTCTCCTTACTCAAGAAGATGGAAAAAAGCTTTCAAAAAGAAGAAATCCAACATCTATTTTATATTACAAAAAAAGTGGGTATTTAGCTGAAGCTTTAATAAATTTTTTATCTTTGATGGGATATAATATGAAAGATGGATCTGAATTTTATTCCATAGATACCCTTATTAAAGATTTTGATGATACTCGTTTTGGTAGATCTAATGCATTTTTTGATATAAAAAAATTAAAATGGTTAAATCAAAAATATATAATAGAGACTCTCTCAGAAAAAGATATTCTAAAAAACATAAAAAAGCTGTTTTTAGATGATGAAATACTAAAAAAAATTATTCCTATGATTCATACTAGAATTAAAACATTTGGAGAGTTTTTTGATTTGTGTAATTTTTTGTTTACAAGCGAAATCTATTATACCGAAGAACTTTTATCTCCTAAAAAAATAGATAAGGAAATAGCAAAATCAATCCTACAAACTACTATATGGTCTTTAGATGAAAAAGATGATTGGTCAGGGGCTTCTTTAGAAAAAAGCTCTCATGAGATAGCTGATTTTTTTAAATTAAAACATAAAACTATTGTTATGCCGCTTTTATTTTCTGCTATTATGGGAAAAAGGTTTGGACCTCCTTTATTTGACTCAATAGACATATTAGGAAAAGAGCTAACCTATTCTCGCTTTTTAAAAGCTATAGAATTTTTAGGAGGTATTTCAAATAAAAAATTAGAGATTTTAAAAAAAACTTGGGAAAAGAAAAATTTTTCCTTATTGTAAATTAGGAGGGTCTTTATCTATCTCTTTTTTTTCTTTTGCCTTGGAGATGATATATTCTCTATTAAAACCATTATCAACCCCACAACTGTAAACTAGGAATAAAATTAATATGAATAAAAATCTTTTTATCTTCATAAAAATATTTATAAAAAAAATAAAAAAAAATGACTAGCCATAAATTACATAAAGTTATTTTAAAAGATAAAAAATTATTAAATAAGGGATCAACAAAGGAGACATATCAAATAATTTTAGATGAAAAAAATATTAATCTCTCCTTTAAACCTGGAGATTCTGTTGCTATAATACCGAAAAATGATCCTTCTTTAGTAGATCTTTGCATAAAAAAAATGGATTCTTTTGGGGAATTAAAAATATTTCATCAGAGAACAAAAAATTTTTATACTTTAAAAAATTTTTTAACAAATTATGCTAATATTTCTAAATTTCCCTCTTCATTGTTAAACCTTTTTTTAACAGATAATTCTCCTTTAAAAAATAAAGATAACCTTCATCTTTATTTAAAAAATCATGAATTATGGGATATGCTAGAAGAATTTTTTCCTCAAAAACCCATCTTGCCTCAAACTATCTGTTCTTACCTACTTCCTCTTTTACCAAGATTATATTCTATATCCTCTTCTCCTCTATTTTACAAAGATGAGATCCATCTTACTATTACCTTAGTTTCCTATGTAACATCAAATATAAAGAGATATGGTGTTGCAACAAATTATTTATGTAACATAGTTAAAAAAGGAGAACCAATTCAAATATATATTCAGCCAAATCCCTATTTTCTTCTTCCAACTTCTTCTAATGCAGATATTATTATGATATCTGCGGGTACGGGTATATCTCCTTTCTTAAGTTTTATACAACATAGGTATGTTAAGAAAGAAAAGGGAAAAAATTGGTTATTTTTTGGAGAAAGAAATAGAAAATATGATTTTTATTATGAAAAATTTCTTTTATCTCTTGAAAAAGAAAATTTTTTGAAGTTAGATCTTGCTTTTTCAAGAGATCAAAAAGAAAAAATCTATGTACAAGATAAGATATTAGAGAAGAAAAAAGAGATATTTAATTGGTTAGAAAAAAAATGTTATGTATATATATGTGGAAATAAAGATATGGCAAAAGAAGTTGACTATGTTTTTAAAGAGCTCATACAAAAAGAGGGGAAGTTGTCAAGTGAGCAAGCATCTTCTTATTTTAGCTCTTTAATCTCAAATAAAAGATATTTAAAAGATGTTTATTAATAAGTAGTTGATCCTAAAAAAAGAAAAATATTGTCTAAATATGCTTTTGAGGTTGATTTAAGATATTTTTTTACATAAAAAAAATATAAAAACAATATTTCAAGGTTTTAAATTTACAGAAAAAATTTTACACTACCGAGCCTTTCTACTCTCTCAATATCTCTAAAATTTATGTTCGTTCTTTTCTAAGATATGCATAACGACCACGAAAAAGCTCTTCTTTAGGAAAATCCAACCTTTTAATACCTTTATCTATTAAACATTCATGCCCTAAGTCGGCCCATGTTTCTAATATAACAGATTCCCACATATCTAAATGTTCTTTAGAGGATTTTCCATCATAATACATATGAATATATAAAAGTTTTTTTTCTTCACAAAAATCAACTACAACAGATCTTAATTCTGGAGTAACTCTACCTAAAAGAGCATTTTGTGCAGATAATAATGCATATGCGATAACATATTTATCTCTTAAATCTTTAATACGTCCTGGAAATGCAGGTATTATATGCATTTTGTCTTTTAATTGATGAATGATTCCCCATGAGGTTTTTATTTTTTCTCCTGTTTCCCTATTGATGGAATAGCCTATAAATTCTTCAAAATTTATTATTTCTTGATATTTTTGTTGATGTTTTTGCTTTGATTTTTTTAAAAGCTGTTTTAGATCTTTATATGTAAAAATTGGGGTTTTTAATTGAGAATTATCTACACATAAATTTTCTTCTTTTCTAAGATAAGCAAGATGTCCATGACAAGGTATTTTTTGAGGATAATCTAAACGTTCAATATTTCCATCTACACGACAATCAGGGCCTAAAGAAGCACTAGCCTCTGTTTCGACACAACTCCATAAATCGATTGTTTCTTCAGGAACATCTCCATCATAATAAAACCGTGAATATAATATTTTAGTATCTTTATCAATATCTACAACAACAGCCCTTAATTCTGGTGTAACTGCGTCTAATAACGCACGTTGATAGCTTAATATTACGTATCCAATAGAAAATGTTTCCATAATTATCCTTTTGGTTTAGTTGGTACAATATGCACTCCGTCTTTTGCATAGTGGATTTTTCCCCATGTTGTAGAGATATTATCAAAAGTTGTGTTTTAAAGGTTGAAAAAGAAGAGTATTCATCCTAAGATTTTAAATTAACAAAAAAAACAAAAGGAGAATACTCATGAAAAATAACATGATTACAAATTTTGACAATAAAAGTCTAAATAATTCTAATCCTTTAGAAGAAATTTTAAGAGAAGGG
>LJUH01000005.1 GCA_001303765.1 Chlamydiae bacterium SM23_39 | reverse complement strand
GTATTCATATTAGAAAATTTAATGACTTAAAAAAAATTGCTAATACAGGTTATAGAGTGTTTTTTCATTTTGAAG
This sequence comes from Chlamydiae bacterium SM23_39, assembly GCA_001303765.1. Classification (GTDB taxonomy): domain Bacteria; phylum Chlamydiota; class Chlamydiia; order Chlamydiales; family SM23-39; genus SM23-39. The sequence continues at coordinate 40,748 of LJUH01000005.1, read as the reverse complement.
AATATTATTCAGATCGTGAAAAACAGATTAAGCTTTATAAGAACAAAGAACTATTTCTCGAAAAGGAAAAAAAACTTTTTAAAAAATGTTTTCAAGAAGTAACAAGATTTTTTTTCATAGCCAATGGTAGTTTGTATCATGAGGATAGGTCGTATTATGAGGATTGTAGTTATTCATTAGATATTGGGAGTTCGTCTGATGAGGATGTTAGTTGTGATGAGGATTTTAGTTATTATGACATTTTAAAATCAGTTAATTGGAAGAATTTAGAAACATTAGGAATGATAAATACTGGTACAGTTAAGGGACAGGGGGAACTTTATAGTTGTGATAATATTTTTTTGTCTCGAGTTGAAAGAAATAATGCTATCAAAAGTTTATACATTAGAGAAGATTATCTTCCTTGTGACAATATGAGTCAATTTTTTGGGTGTATTATAAGTACTTTATACGGAATAATGATATCATATTTACCAAGATTGAAAAAAATATATGTGTATATCAAAAAAACTAAGTGGGATTATTTTGAAAATGAAAAACTGGATAAAAAAATTTTATCTTTCTGGATGAAAAATATTGAAATTATTTATAATAAAGATGGTGAAATAGAAAAAATTAAATTTGTCATGAAAGCCTATCGCTATCATGGGAATATGGAAATTATTCCTTTGTTTTTTTCTGAATAAAAAGTAAATTCATTAAAAAATTTTAACTTTTTTTAAGTAATTGAAATTTAAAAATTATTTTTTATGAATAATTTCTTAATTTATCGACAAAAATAAAATAGTTATATATTCTTTTTTAAACTAATCATGGAGTTTATATGAATGTAGGATTAGCTTTTACAAGAATATTTTTTTTAATACTTAGTGTATTTTTTATGACTACCTATATGATTTCTGCTAAAGGAGGAATCTTTGGGATTCATGTTTTAACAGGAGTAGGGATAGGATTACTCTTTAGTATGTTATTAATACTTTTTGATAATTTTTTTAAAAGATTTAACTTGCGTGCTTTTAATATTGTTATTGTAGGGATATTTATTGGATATTTGATGGGAAAAGGACTTGTTATCGTATTAAATACAATATTAGATATAAGTGCAGCTTCTTTTTTATTACATCCTCAAATTCTAGAAATTATACAAATAGCAATATTTTTATTTGGAATATATTTAGGAACAATTATGACTCTTAGATCATCGGATGAGTTATATGTAAGTATTCCATTTATAAGATTTACTCCTACAGCGCACAAGAAAAAAGATATTTTGTTAGATATATCCGCTCTTGCTGATTCTAGAATTATCGATTTAGCTATCTCAGGACTTTTAGATCAATCTCTTATAATACCAAGATTTGTAATAAAGGAGTTATATATTCAAGCAGAGGCTAAAGATGAATTAAATAAGTCAAGAGCAAAACTTAGTTTAGATACTTTAAAAAAATTAGAAGAGATCCCTTCATTAAATGTTAGATATAATGATACGGATTTTCCTGATGTTAAAGATATATTTAGTAAATTAACGAGGTTAGCAAAACTTTTAGATGCAAATATATTAACAGCTGATGCTAGTAAATTAAGAATGGAGACAATAGAAGGTGTTAAACTTATAAATATGCATTTTCTTTCTAAATCTTTAAAACCACATATGCAAGCAGGAGAAGTTTTAAAAATAAAAATTCAGAGATATGGAAAAGAACCAAATCAAGGGATAGGATATCTAGATGATGGAACAATGGTGGTAGTAAATGGGGGAGGAGATTATATAGGTCAACTTATAGATGTTCAAGTTCTTTCAGAAAAGAGCACTACTTCTGGAAGGATGATATTTTGTAATGCCTATGATGTCGAAGAAGAAAAACATGAGTAGTATAGGATTAGGTAATGATATATTAGAGATAGATAGATTTAAAAAAGCTTATGAAAGATATAAGATTGCTTTTTTAAAAAAAATATTTACTGAAGAAGAGATAAAATATTGTTTTAGATATAAAAATTTTATAATTCATTTTGCAGGTAAGTTTAGCGCAAAGGAAGCAGTAGTCAAGGCTTTAGGTATAGGTTTTGGTAAAAAAATATCTTTTACTGATATAGAGATATTAAATGAAAAAAATGGAAGACCTTTTGTCTCTTTTTCAAAAAAGATAAAAAAAAATTTTAAAAATCCTAAAATTTTAATATCTATTAGCCATAGCAAAAAATTTGCTATGGCTGTAGCTATACTTTTGAATTAAATTATTTTTTTATCTTTTATCATTTTTTTTAATTCATCCAATGAGTCTAAAAGATCTTGAATATTATTTGTTTTTTCTTTTTTTTCTAAAAAATCTATATACCTTTTAAATTCAGACCATATTTTAGAAATTATTTTAGTTGATTCTTCTTTTTTATAGATATCTTTTTTAGATTTTTCAAAGTACAACTCTTTTATTGCATTTAAAAATTTTGCCATTTCTATTTTTAAAAGATCTATATCTTTAGTATTTTCAATTTCTTTTTTAAATTCTATTAACAGATTTAAAAAATATTTGCTAACTTCTTGTCCAGGGGGTAGAGAAAAACTTTTTGGTATCTCTTCCATAAATAACCTCCTTAAAAAGAGAATGAAATTATTGATTTTATAATAAAACTATTTACTTTTTTAGGACAGATATGAGCTAGAATACGTCTTTTATATTCTAAAAATATAAATCCTCTTTTAAATTTTTTCCCAAATTTAAAAGATAGATCTACACTTTTTTCTCTTAACCTTCCATAGCCTTTAAAATGTTTTATATTTATTTTTGTTTTTTTACCGTATCCGTGCTTAAAATCTAATTGACAGGCACAGATATAATCATCATAAAAATTTCCATCCATTGAGAGAGTTAAAGAGATAGCTGGAGAACCTCTGTTTGCAATTGATAAGGCACTAAAAGCCCATATCCTATAAACCCAAAATTCTTTTTTTAAAAATTCTTTACCTAAAGAAATATTACCTTCAAATGTTACCTCTCCCATGGAATAACAACTAATATCTTCAACACTTTTTTTAGGAGATATTTTTAGATTAGTTGAAGTTACAAAACTTACAATATCTCCTGTGATATCATCAAATATTAAATATCGCAATTGGGTTCCTACATAGTTGATATTAAAAGATTGTCTTGGACTATTTATAAGTTCTAAATCTGAATCTATGCTTATTTGTGAAGAGAAGGGAAAAGATAGGTTAAAATGTAATTTATTATTATGATTGGTTTTTTTTAATGGTTTTGTTGCTGAATCTACTGAAGAGAAATAAAAATATTCATATTTACTTAAAAGAGATAATTCATAAACATTACCAAACCAAGGTTTTTTTTCTAATGTAAAAGAACAGGAAAAAATTAATATAGAGGTTATGAAAAGGTATCTTTTCATATATATCCTTTTTTTGAAAGCCACCTTTCAGCATCTATAGCAGCTATACATCCATATCCTGCAGCTACTATTGCTTGTTTATAAATAGGATCAGAGACATCTCCTGCTGCAAAAACTCCTTCTTTTTCAGTTTTAGAACTTTTTTTTTCTGTTATAATGCAGCCATTAGAATCTAATGGTAGCTGTCCTTCTAAAAATTTTGTGTTGGGGATATGTCCTATAGCAAAGAAAACACCTCTTGCTTTCATATTAAATTCTTTATTTGTTTTATTATTTTTTAGTGTTAATTCTTTTACAAAATCATCTCCTAAAATTTTTATAAGTTCGGTATTCCAAAAGATATCTATTTTTTTGTTTTTCATAACTCTTTCAGCTAATATTTTTGAAGCTTTAAAAGTATCTCTTCTATGAACTATATGTACTTTAGATGCAAATTTAGTTAAAAATAAAGCTTCTTCCATAGCACTGTCACCTCCTCCTATTACAAAGATATCTTGATTTCGGAAGAGATAAGATGCTCCATCACAAACAGCACAGGTGGAGACACCCTTCTGCCAAAATTTTTCTGTTCCTTCAATATCGAGCTTTCTTGCAATTGAACCAGTAGCAATGATTATAGCTTTAGTTTCTATTTTATCTTTTGATAGATTTACAATATAGGGATGAGAGGATAAGTTTAAAGAGATAACATCATCTTCTATAGCTTCAGTATTAAATTTTAAAGCTTGTTTTTTCATGTTTGCCATAAGAACAGGTCCCATAATTCCATCTTGGAATCCTGGGAAATTTTCTACAAGAGTTGTAGTCATTAATTGTCCTCCTATTGGACCTGACTTAAAACCTTCTACTAAAATGGTTTGAATGTTAGATCTGCTGGTATATATGGAAGCTGTATATCCTGCAGGACCCGATCCAATAATCACTAATTTTGTTTTTTTCATAATATTATTTTTAATATATCTTTTGGTAAATTATTTTTTAATTAAAATTTTATAGAAAATAATCGAAAAAGTTGTAAAAATATATATTTTATTAAAAAATTAAAACAAATTTTATGGAATGATAGATTTTTTGCATCGTACTTTTGGAATTTTTCCCGATGAAAAAAAAACTGTCTTTCGTTTTATAAGACTTACTATTTTTTGGGCATGCAGTAGTTCTATTGGAGAGATTTTATCTATAAGTTTATTTGTAAAAAATGTGGGAGCTGTTCATTTGCCAGCTGTTTATATGATGACAGCAATAGTTTTAATGTTTGCAGCTAGCTTTTTAATATATCTAATTAGAATTTCAACTACTTACAAAGTTTTTTTTAGAACAACGTATATATCAGCTATATTTTATGTGATCTTTTCTATTATTTTAGTTAAATCACCATCTATTTGGTGTTGGTTTTTTTTGCAGATATTTTCTTATGTAATATTAGCTTCTTTGATAACTACTTATTGGAATTTTTTAGATCAATATCATGATCTTCAAGATGCTAAAAGGATATATGGCCTTTATAATACATCTTTTTTTGTTGGGTGTATGTTAGCAGGGGGGTTGATAACTATTTTTTATGAAAGAATAGGAGCCTCTCCCTTGTTTATTTTATCTGCTATTTTACTTTTTTTTGCTTTAATAGAGACCTATCAGATAAATAAAAAAGTGATAGATATTGAAGATGATATTGTAGAAGGATTTTTTTCCAAGGGGAAAAGAGGTATTTTATCTATTATTAGAAATTTTTATAAATCAAAATTTTCTATTTTTTTGGTTATAATGAGTTTAATAGTGCAGCTTTTAATAACAACGACTGAATTTAGTTATATGAAATCTTTAGAAGAAATAATTATTTCTTCTACTTCTGTTAGCATAGATGTTATACCAAAATTTTTAGGTAAATGTAATTTGATAATTTCATTTATAAATATTTTGATAGGGATGTTTTTTTATGGAAGACTTGTTAAAAGGTTTAGGATAAGTAATATTGTTATAATTCCAACATTAGTTTTTTTATTTTTATATTCTAGGTGGATGATAAATATCTCTATGTTTATTGTAATATTAGCGATATTTTCAATAGATGGCATATTAGATACAATAGAGGATAATAATTTTAATATTTTAATCAATGCAGTTCCACCTAAAATAAGAAAAATTTTAAGAATAGTAAATGATTTTTTATTTGAACCTATAGGATTATTTGTTAGTTCTCTTTTTTTAATATTCTTAAGTTCTTATAGTTTAATTTTAGGATTTATTTTATCTATTTCTTTTTTTGTAATATCAATAATAGTAAAATATTTTTATCCAAAGGCTATTTTAAGAAATTTAAAAGAAAATGTAATCCATTTTGAAAGAAAATGTATTGATTGGATAAATTCTTTAAATAGAAAAGAAAAAAAAGAGATTTTTCAAGATATAGAAGATGTTTTAAATAAAGAATGTGAAGTTACAAAATTCTTAGCATTTGAGTTGCTATTGAAATATAAAAATAAAAAGATAGATTATAAATTTATTTATTCTGCAGAAAAATTATCTATTGATGGAAAAATTATTTTTTTAAAATTGTTGGATAAAAGTTTTTTATCGAATGAAAAATTAATAATAGATATGGTAAAAAAGTGGGAAAAATATTCTTCTGAAATCTTAAATAAATGGTGTAATTTATATTTAGCAAAAAGAGGATATTTACAAATAGAAAAAACAAAAAAAGATATTACAAATAAAGATCTTTTTTTAAAAGCAATAGCTATTTTTTCATTAAGAAATTCTTTTTCTATTAGAGAAAGAGAGTTAGCAAAAAGAGAAGCTTATCGATTATTAAAAGATAAAGATGAAGATAGAATTTGTATGGGAATAGATATATTAAGCGATGATCGAGAATCTTTTGATGAGATTATAAAATTATTAGATCATGAAAATTTAAAGATTAAGAAAAAAGCTGCTGAAGCTATCTCGAATTTATCTGAAAAAGATTTTTCTAGTTATTCTTTAAAAATTATAGAGGTTATGAAAAAAACACCTGATAATAAAATAAGAACATTTTGTTTAAATGCTCTTTATAAGATATCGGATCCTTTTTCTGTAAAAGAGATTATACTTGCTGCTTCTCATTTTAGACCTAGTGAGAAAAGAGATGTTGAATTTGTTATTATTAACATGGGGAAAAAAGTTGTAGATATTTTGATGGATATTCTTAAAGATGTTTCTTTAAATTATTGTTGTCGTATTTTAGCTAGTAAGGTTTTAGGAAGAATATCTCTTGTTAAATTAAAAAAAGAATTAAAAGATATTATAGAAGTTGAGATAAAAAGAGCTTATTTTTATTTTTTTTCTGGGCATCTAATACAAAATAGATATCCTTATTATGATCTTATTTTTTTAAAAAAAGCTCTTTTAAATGGATTTCAAGCAAATATAGATTTTATTATTCATCTTTTAGGAGCTTCTAGATCTTTGGAAGATTGTGATCTGTTAGTACATTCTCTTCATAGTAAAAATGAAAAAATCCATGCTGATGCTATTGAAACATTAGAACAAAATTGTGATCCTAAAATTTTTGTAAAAATTTATCCTTTGATAGAAAATATTCCATGGATAGAGAGGAAAAAAGCTTATTCCAAGATAAATGAAAAATATACTCTTCCTTCTCTTTCAGATCTTTTAATGATTTTAAATAAATCTTCTTCTATGTTTGATAAGGCTATTGTTGAGCATTATACTTCTTTATTAGATAAAGATAAGTTTTTTGAAAAATTAAAAGATGCTGATTCTTTAAAAGAGGTTGCAATAAGATGAAACATTTTACTTTGATAGAGATAGCTTTTTTCTTAAAAAAGATATCTATTTTTAGAGAATTAGATGTGGATATGTTAGTTGCCATAGCAGATAAAATAGATCAAGATGTATATGATAAAAAGGAAAAGGTGTTTGAGATAAATCAAAAATCTAAAAGAATGTATTTTATAGCTAAAGGAGAAGTGGATTTATTAGATAATAATGATGCTATAATTAGAAAATTAAAAGAGGGAGATTTTTTTGGAGATGAATCTCTCTTTAATGAGAGGACTAGGGAGTATCAAGCTATATGTGCTGAGGAAGCTCTTATTTTAACTTTAAATAAATTTGATTTATTAACAATAATATCTGAGGTACCTTTTGTTGCAATAGATTTTTTAAAACAATATGCTAATATAATAAAATGTAGATATGAAAGTTGAAAATTTTTTATAACTTTTAGTTTTTCAATAGCAGTTTGAGGAGCATTTTTTAAAAATTTTATCAATTTATTAATTTTTAATTACTTATGTATTATTTTTTTTAATAACTTAATATAATAACATTATTTTTTGGAAAATAGTTGATAAAAACTCTTTTTTCCAAGATAATAGAGTTTAAAGGAATAATATATAGGGATTTTGCTCTTATGGAATTTATTCATAGATTGTTAAAAAAAAGATTAGAACGAACTTTAAGAAGAGGTAAAAGCGTTTTAATACTTGGCCCTCGTCAAACAGGAAAAACAACTTTAATCAAACAATATAAAGCAGATCTTGAAATTACTCTGTTGATCTCAAAAGTGCGTCGTCAATATGAAGCAGATCCTGATAAACTTATTCGAGAAGTTAAAACTCTTAACCAGACTAATCATAGAATTCCTCTTGTAATAATCGATGAGATTCAGAAAGTACCTGTTTTAATGGATGGAATTCAATATTTAATTGATGAAAGATTGGGTCAGTTTATTCTAACTGGATCTTCAGCAAGAAAATTAAGACATAATAAAAATATTAACCTACTTCCTGGACGTTTGATACCACTTCATCTTGATCCATTTTCATTACAAGAAATAAAAATTATACCTCCTATTGAAAATTTTTTGTTATATGGATCTCTTCCAGCTATTTTTCTTGAAACTAATTTGTCTATTAAGGATGAAGAACTTGATTCTTATGTGGATTTATATCTTGAAGATGAAGTTAGAGCAGAAGCTTTAGTGCGAGATATTGGTGCTTTTGAAAACTTTCTTAAACTTGCTTCTATTGAATCAGGAAATCTTATCAATTTTGACAAAATATCTCAGGATATTGGAGTTGCCAGAACGACTATAGTTGCATATTACCAAATTTTAGAAGATTGCTTGATTGCAGAACGTATAGAACCTTATATAAAAAGTAAAACACGTAAAAAATTGATCAAATCTCCAAAATATTTATTTTTTGATTTAGGATTGCGCCGTTTTGCAGCTGAAGAACAAACATCTTTGCCTCAAAAATATTTGGGAAATCTTTTTGAACAATTTATAGGTTTAGAATTGATTAGATGGGCACGTTTACAAGATTCAAAAATTAATGTACATTTTTGGAAAGATCCCTCAGGGCCAGAAGTTGATTGGGTTCTTAGCCATGGCGATAAATTACTTCCTATAGAAGTAAAATGGACAAATACCCCTTCTTTTAGAGATGCAAAACATCTAGAATTATTTCTAAATGAATATCCAAAAGCAAATAAAGGTTATGTAATATGTCAGACATCTAATAATCAACTTCTTTCAAAAAAAATAGAAGCTATATCATGGAAAGATTTAATTAAAAAGATAAATGATTGGTAAAAAGTTTTTTCATATAGCTAATAACTTCGGTTTTGGGTTTTCTAACTAGCCAGTAACATATGTGTAAGATTTATCGAAGGTTTATTTTTTTGATTTGTATATGCCGTTAATCCTGCCAATAAATTTATAAAAAAATTTGTAATACTTTTGTGTCTTGAATGTTATATTTGAGAAATATTTTTGAATTGATCATTGATAGTTTCTACTATAGAACATTTTCTGATAAACCTGAGTTTTGAGTTTTTTATATACCTTAGAACTTTACAATCAAACGGTTAAAATAATATTTTTTTTATAAAAGATTTTTTTTTCAAGATAATTGTTAAAAAAGAATCGTTTGAACGAAAATTTTAAAACTGGAAGTTTAAGGGTTAAAAATAAAAGCTTTCATAATGAAAAGCTTGCAATAAAAAATTTTGGAATAAAAACTCAAAACTCAGTTTGATAAGAAAGGGAAGTTGCAGGTAAAGTCTGTCCCTTGCGACCGATTTAAATACTTTATCAGTGAAAAAAGTTAAGAATTTTTATCAAAAAATTCAATTATTTCAAAGTCGACAAATTAAAAATTTATTTTAGCAGGAACAGCTGAAATTGGTATAAGATCAAGAAAGAAAAATTTATGCACAAAAAAAATATTTATAATTTATAAATTTAACATTTTGTTTTTTATCTCATCTAAGTTATTTTTTATGTTTTTACATTCTTTTTGTATTTTTTCAATAATGTTTTTAGGAGCATTTTTTAAAAAATTTTGATCTTCCATTTTTTTTTGTAATAGATCTTGTTTTTTTAAAAGCTTTTCTTTTTCTTTATTTAATCTAATTTTTTCTTTTTTTATAAGGTCTGAAGAGAGGGTGATGATTACTTTTATATCATCAATTGTTTTTGATGAAAATATTTTAGGAAGATCTTTTTTATTATCTGTTATATGAAGATTCTCAATATTGTTAAGGGTAAGAATGATTGGAGTTAATTCATCTATAAATTTTTTATCTAAAGTAGAAGAAAAGAGATATAGATCTATTCTTTGAGAAAGGGGAATATTTATCTCAGATTTTATATTTCTGATAGATGAAACTATCTTTTTTATCTTTTCAAATCTTTTCTCTAATTCTTCATCTATATCTTTTTCATCTAAAATTGAGGGATAATTTGATACTATACAAGCTTGTTTATTTAATGCTTCTAAAGCATCTTTAGTGTATATATCTATGTTATTTTTGATTTTAAAATCTTTAAAATGGCTTTTTAAAAGAGAAAAGAATTCTTCTGTTATAAAGGGTAGGAAGGGATGTAATAGCCTTATTAAAATCAAAAATATTATTGTTAAAAGTTTTTGTTTGTTTTTTTGTATTTTTTTATTTTCTTTTTCAAAAAGATAAGGTTTTATTATCTCTAGATAGTAAGCGCAAAATTCATTCCAAAAAAATTCATATAAAATAGTTGAAGCTTTATCGAAATGAAATTCTTCTAAATATTTTTTTTCTTGATCTATTAATCTATTTAAAAGAGATAAAATCCATCTATCTTCAATAGTAAAAAGTTTTTTGTCTAACCCTTTTAAGAAGGATTCGGAGGTGAGGGGATTTTGATTTTTTATTACGTTTTGAAATAGAAAACGGAAAGCATTCCATATTTTATTTATAAAATTTTTAAATTCATAAAAACGCCTTGTATCTAAATCTATCTGTCTTGCGTATGTGACAGAAGAAGCTAATGCTATCCTCATAGCATCTGTTCCATATTGATCTATTATATCTAAAGGATCTATTACATTTCCTTTTGTTTTAGACATTTTTTCCCATTTAGAAAAGATTTCTTTAGGGAGTTTTTTTTTCATCTCATATTTTATTTTTTCGGTATAAGGTAGATAAGATATAGATCCATCTTTTTCTTTTTTCCAATAAGATTTACTATATATAAGTCCATGTAAAAATGTTTTTTGGAAGGGGATTTTGCCAGTAGCATATTCTCCCATTAATATCATTCTAGCAACCCAGAAAAATATTATGTCATGCCCTGTTATTAAAACAGAATTAGGATAAAACTTTTCTAATTCTTTAGTTTTATTTGGCCAACCTAAAGTGCTAAATGGCCAGAGAGCTGAGGAAAACCACGTATCTAATACATCTTCATCTTGATACCAATCTGAGATATTTTGAGATATTTCATCGGGTAGTTTTTCTTCTATATGACAGATCATTTTTGAGGGATCTTTTTTATTATACCAAACAGGAATTTGATGACCCCACCATAGCTGTCTTGAAATACACCAATCTTTAATATTATTTATCCAATAAAAATAGTTTTCTTCCCAAAATTGAGGTATTATCTCTATTTTTTTTTCTTTGATGAGATCGGTTAATTTTTTTTTGAATGGTTCCATTTTTACAAACCACTGTTTAGAGATAAATGGTTCTATTATTGCTTTAGAGCGGTAAGAAAGTCCTATTTTTATTTTATGAGGTTCCTGTTTTGCAAATAAATTTAATTTTTTCATTTTTTTTATTATCTCTTCCCTAGCTTCTAACATTTTTAATCCTTGAAACTCTTTTCCATTTTCATTTATAGAACCATCTGGATTCATAATATTTATTATTTCTAAATTATGTCTTTGAGCTATTTCATAATCTGTATGATCATGAGCTGGTGTTATTTTGACTAATCCTGATCCAAAATTAGGATCTATTAAATGATCTTCAATAATAGGTAGCTCTCTTTTTATTATAGGAAGAATAGCTTTTTTTCCTTTTAGAGATACAAATCTAGGATCATTAGGTGCAAAAGCTATAGCAGTATCTCCTAACATTGTTTCAGGACGAGTTGTTGCTATCACAATATATTCATCAGAATTTTTTAAAAAATATTTAAAATAATATAAAAAAGAATCTCTTTCTTCATAATCCACTTCATCGTCAGCTAAAGCTGTTTGAGTGCTAGGATCCCAATTTATTAAATAGTCATCTCTATAAATTAACTTATCATCAAACATCTTTTTAAATAATACCTTTATCGCATAACTAGAGCTTTCGTCCATTGTAAAACGCAATCTAGACCAATCACAAGAACATCCTAATTTTCTAAGTTGAGATAAAATAATCTCTTCTTTTTCTTCTTTCCAATTCCATATATAAGATAGAAACTCTTCTTTAGAAAAATCTTTTCTTCTTTTTCCTAATTTTTTTATTAAATTTTTTTCTACTATTGTTTGAGTAGATATTCCTGCATGGTCTGTCCCCGGTATCCATAAGGTTTCAAAATTCTGCATTCTTCTATATCTTATTAAAATATCTTGAAGAGTATTAACTAAAGCATGTCCCATATGTAAAGAACCAGTAACATTAGGTGGAGGCATAACTATGCAATAAGGTTTTTTAGAAGATTTTTCATCTGCATGAAAAAAACTATTTTTTTCCCAAAAGTTGTACCATTTTTTTTCTATTTCATTATGAGTATAACTTTTTTCCATATTTTTTTTATCATAAAGTGTTGAGTTTAGAAAGAAAATATAGCTCTCTCTCTTTTTTTTCAATAACATGATAGTACAATACAAGTTGTCTATAAAGTTCTTTTTTTTCAAATTTAAAAGCTCTTTTTAACCATTTGTCTATTTTATGAGCAATAAAATAGCTAAAGAGAGATGGGGTTTTAGGATAGCGAGTTTCTAAAAATTGGGAAAAATAAGCTTTCCTTTTTTTAGATTTTATAGCGTATAGATAGATTCCATATAAAAAGAAAAGATAAGAATTTTCATCTTTTAATTTTTCTTTGGTAAATTTATTAAAAAAGATTTTTGTTTTTTTATATTCTTTATTTAAAAGTAAACTCCAGATATAGAGATAATCAAATGTCTCTTCATATTCTTCAGGATATTTGAAATTTTTTAGTTTTTGAAAAATTTCTTTTAATATTTTTGTTTCATTTTTATCTAATGCTTTTTTAATTAAAAAAATTAAAACTCTAATATCTTCTAAGGAGAGGTTTTTTTTTAAATTTTTAAAAATTATGTTTTGACATTCTGAAAGAGATTTTTCTAATAAAATGGAAATTATGTTGTTAGGTTTTTTATTTAAACAAATTCTTAGTTCCCTTTCAGCTTCTAACTCTAAAAAAGCAAAAAATATATTTTCCAAGTCTTTTTTATTTTCTGTTTTATCAAATATTTCTAATAAAGTTTTCTTTTTATTTAAACGAAAAGCTAAATCTATTTCTAAAGAATAATTGGAAGAGAGTATAAAATATAATTTTTCTATATGAATTTGTAAGTTATATATTAATGTTTTTGTATCTAAATGGTTTTTTATAGATGGAATATGTAGAATAGAAAGAAGAATTAATCTGTATGCTATTTCTCTATTTTGCAGAGTGCTTTCATGAATGCGATATATCATATGTTCTTGCAAAGTAGAATTAAGAGGATGGTTTTTGAATTTTCTAATAGCTAGTTCCAAACATTTTGCTTCCTCCTCATATTCTCTTAAAGAAGCATATGCTAGAGATTTTCCTAAATATTCTAATGGAGCTCCTGGAGTTTTTTTTAAATTTTCAAATTCATCTAATGCTTTTTGAAAAATATTTTTGTCTTTGTTTATTTTCGCTTTTTCTAATAATACTATTCCTGCTCTGAATAAAGCTGTTATTCCTTCAGTTCTTCCAGGAAATGAAAAAGCTATTCTTTTATATTCATTATATGCATTATTGAAATCCTTTTTTGATAAAAAGGCATCAGGAACAGCTAAACAATTTATTACAGCAGAATTGCTGGAAGAGAAAACTTTTATATTTTTTATTGAAAAATCTAAATCTTTATAGACTATTCCTAAATGAGTCCCTGCAAGGGGAATATGGCTTATATAAGAGATAATTTTTTTATCATTTAATGAAAAGCAAAAGCTATTTTCTTTTTTTTCTATTTTAATAGAATAATAATTATTTAACTTTAAATTATTGATTTTTACTTTTCTTACTAAAGTATTTGATCTTACAAGTTTAATGTAATCTTTTTCTATCCAAACACAATAACCACCCTCTATTGCAAAATTATCATTACTATTGGGTAAAGAGATTAAAAATCCTATTTTGGAAGAGCTTTTTTTAAAAAGAAATTGAGATTCAATTTTTACATTTCCAGAAATAGATATTTTTGCAAGCATAACAGTTGCCCAATGTGCAAATTCACTATTTTGAGTTATAGCGGTATATTTCGGGATAAATATATTTTCGTTAAATAACCAATGGTTTTTATTTTTAATATCTAAAATGGAATGAAGCATCCACTTAGGTTTTCCTTCTATATAATTTTTTATATCGAATATGATCTCTTCAACGCTTTGATATCTTTTATCTTTTTCAAAAAAAAGACATTTTTTGGCTATTTCTGAAAGATGGTGAGGTATATTTCTATAAGGAGCTTTTTCTATAGGATCTATAAGTTTTTCTCTTTTTGCAAATTTTCTAAAGTATGAAATAGATGGTCTAATAAAGGGAAAAGAGAGAGTGAGTATCTTATATAAAATAACTCCTAGAGAATATATGTCTGTTAAGATAGAAGAAGGTTCTCCTAAAATTTTTTCTGGGGCTATAAAAGATAGAGTTCCTATAATTTTTTTATCTGAGTTGCTAACGGATAACTCTTCATCTTTATAACAAGCTATTCCCCAGTCTAAAATCAGTACTTCTCCATATTTTCCTATTATTATGTTATTAGGTTTTAAATCTCTATGAAGAATGTTTTTATTATGAGTATAAGCAACAGCTTCACATATCTTTAAAAAAATTTGAATTAAATTAGGAATGGAATATGTATCATTTTCTTTTTTTGTTAAATCATATAATATCTCTTTTAATGTTTTGCCTTCGACAAAGGGCATAGTATAATATAAAAAGTTTTTTTCTTGATGAATAGAATAAATAGGAACTATTGAGGGATGGGTTAATTTGCTTGCGATAATAGCTTCTTTTAAAAATCTTTCTCTAATAATAGAATTAAAAGATAACTCGGATTTTATTTTTTTGATTGTAATATTTCTTTGGCAGATGGGATCATATGCTAAAAAAACCTCTCCCATGCCTCCTTTACCTATTGTTTTTAAGATTTGATATCTATTTATTTTGTTGTTTTGCTTGTTCATAAGTATAATAGATCCCATAAATTATAAAACTTATCAACTAATATTTTTTAAAAATTTAAATTTAATCAAATTTTTATTCTTAAAAATTTATTTTATAATAAATAAAAATTTTAATTAACTAATTAAAATAATTACTATTATTTACTAATACATAATTAAATGTTAAAATTAATTTAATTAAAAAATAAATTAGGTGTTTTTATGAGTATTAGAGTGGCTAGAATTTTATCATTTGAAGAAAATGAAACACCGAAGTCTTTTTTTAAAGATGGGATTACAAATCAAACTTTTATTCCAATGAAATTAACAAATCAAAATCCTTCTTTTACTCCTTCTTTTGGTAGTTTAGGTAGTAGTTTAGGAAAAAGAAAAATCGAGAAATTAAAAGGATCAGAAACACCTCCTAGAAAAAAAATAAAACTTAATGAAATAAATTTTTTTCTTTCTATGCCAGTTACTAATTGTAGAAATTCAATACCAAATACCCCTTGTAAGAGAAGAAAAACAATAGAAAAAATTTTTAGTGAAGAAATACCATTATCAGTTTTAAAAAATTCAGTTTTTTTTGAATTTTTAGATAGCTGGGATCTTACATATGCTACATATAAATCTCCTGATGGTAGAGAACTTTTTATTTTAAAACAGTGTTCTAATAAATCCTGTACAGGTACAGCTGCTTTGATGATAATGATAGATATTTTGTCTGAAAATAATAATGAAGAGCAAATAAAAGAATTTTTTGAAAATAATAAAATTTTTGAGGAATTTTTTAATTGTTATCTTTGGGATTCTAAAGAAACTTTACGCTTTTTAAAAAATGCTGATTTTTTAAATCCAAAAATGAAAAAAGTTGCAAATAAAGATATATATTCAGAAATAGAAAAAATTATTGACCAAACCAAACATTCAGTTCTTTTAGGAATCGATCATCCTAAAATAAATGGACATAGATTAGTGGTAGATGGAATAAAAGATGGATTTTTGTATGTAAGAGATTCTTTTACCATGAAAGCATACAAAGTATCAAAAAAAGAGTTTTTTAAATCTCTTGATCAAGAATGTTATTTTCAAGATATAATATATTTTGAATAACTATCTTATATATGTTCTCATAATTCGAGAGGTAAATGAAGCTAATATTTCATAAGGGATAGTATTGCATAGTTTTGCTATTTCATATAATGAGATCTCTTTAGTTTTTTGCTTTCCTATTAAAACAACTTCATCACCAATATATGCATTATCATTTCCAATATTTACCATTAATTGATCCATACATATATTTCCAACTATAGGATATCTTTTTCCTCTGATGAGAATATCTGCTTTATTTGATAATATTCTCCTGTATCCATCTCCATATCCTATAGGGATAGTGAGTATTCTTGTTTGTTTTTTTGTTTTGTAGGTATGTCCATAACTTATACCCTGATTTTTATCTACTACCTTAAAAAAAGAGATTTTGCTTTTTAAAGAAAAACATGGTTCTAATCTATTTTTAAAATAAGAACTTTTAGCATATCCTAAAGTTAATATCCCAGGTCTTACCATGCCCATATTTTCTATTGTTTCAGGATAGTATTCAACAGCTGAAGAATTTGCTATATGAGAGATTAAAGTTTTGTTTGGATCTATCTCTTTTAACAATTTTTTGAAAGTAGATATTTGATATTTACAGAAATTATCATTTTTTTTATCAGAAGTCGATAGATGGGTATATATTCCAACTATTTTTAGGTATTTATTATTTTTTAATTTAAAAAAAAGATTTTTTGCTGTGTTATATTTCATTCCAGTTCTTTGCATTCCTGTATCTACTTCTATATGAACTCGTGCCTTAGAAAAATCTTTGTTTTTTCTTTTTAAATATTTTATAACTAAATCTGCTTTATATTCAGAACTTATGGTAAATTCTATATTATTTATTATCATCTGTTCAATCTCTTCTTCTAATATTGCTCCAAGTATTAAAATTGGTATTTTTATGCCATTTTTTCTAAGTTCAATAGCTTCACTTGCACAAGATACTCCTAAATAATTTACACAAGCTTCTTCCGCAGCTTTTGAAATGTTTATAAGACCTAATCCGTAAGCATTAGCTTTCACTGGGAAACAAAAAAGGCAGTTTTTTATTTTTTTTTTTATTTCTTTAATGTTTTTTTTTAATTTTTTAAGATTTATCTCTATCCAGCTTCTGTACATATTTTGATAAAAAATATAATTGATAGAAAATGTTTTGACAAGTGAAAATAGATTAAAAAAATTTTTTTAATCTATAAATTTCTGTTTTTAGAAAAATAAAAAAGCTCTTTTAAGAAAGAGCTTTTATATCTTTTGTTAAAGCTTTTATTTCAGATTGTTTATTATCTGCTATCATCTTTTGTGCATATTTTTTTATTTTTTTTGGATTTAACTGTGTTATATCAAATATTGATAAACGATGTATTTTTTGACACTTTTTTCCTTTTCTGATGTTTTTTGTTTCTTTAATTCCACTGTTTGCAAAAGATCTGCATAATGGGCAGCTTTCTTTTTTTTCAGTTTGTATCCATTTTTTTAAACATGATTTGCAAAATCTGTGATTACAAGCTTTTTTTATTTTTCCTGTTTTTTCCTCTAATATTTTTAGAATTTTCTTAGAAGCTAAATAACTTATTTTTAAGATCTTGCGCTCTTCTCTAGCAGGGTTAAAAGCTTCATTTTTTTTAATATTTTTTAAACAGCAAGGACATGTATTATTAATCATCTTATTACCTCTTTTTATTATTGTTTTTGTTATTTTATTATAATAACGCTATTAATTAATTATTATTATAGCATAAAAATACAATAAAAATCAAATTAACCGTCTTGTTTATTTTACAAAAAGTAAATTTTATTATTAATAAGAACCAAACTTTGATCTTAATTTTTAAGTTACTAATTATGAATACAATAAAGTTATCTTTTAATTTTTAAAAAAGATTTCTTGAATTGTTCTGCTTTTTTTTCATAATATCTAAATTATGGAAAAAAAGATTATATTAACTGCTGATAGACCTACAGGTAGACTACATTTAGGTCATTATATAGGTTCTTTAAAAAATAGAGTTGAATTGCAAGATTCTTATGATCAATATGTTATGATAGCTGATCTACAAGCTTTAACAGATCATGCAGAAAAATCCTCTGAGATAACGAATAATATTTTAGAAGTAGCCATTGATTATTTATCTTGTGGAATAGATCCAGTAAAAACTACAATATTTGTTCAATCAAAAATACCTCAATTAAGCGAATTAACAATGTATTTTCTTAATTTAGTCACAATAAATAGATTAAAACATAACCCAACAGTAAAAGCAGAGATAAAACAAAAAAATTTTAAAGAAGCTATTCCTGCAGGATTTTTGATTTATCCTGTATCTCAAGCAGCTGATATAACAGCTTTTAAAGCTGACTTGGTTCCTGTTGGCGATGATCAACTTCCCATGATAGAACAAACTGTAGAGATAGTAAGGAAATTTAATAGAATATACAAAAAAGTTTTAATAGAACCAAAAGCTTTAATTTCTAAAATGTCTAGGCTTCCAGGAATCGATGGTAAAGCAAAAATGAGTAAAACACTTAAAAATGCAATATTTTTATCGGATGAAGAGGATGTTGTTTCAAAAAAAGTTATGAGTATGTTTACAGATCCTGATCATTTGAAAATAGAAGATCCAGGAAAAGTTGAGGGAAATCCAGTTTTTATATATTTGGATGCTTTTTGTAAAAATAGAAATATTGTTGATGAGATGAAAGAACATTATAGAAAAGGCGGATTAGGAGATGTGAAGGTTAAAAAATATCTTTTAAATGTTCTTTTAGAATTTTTAACCCCTATTAGGAAAAAAAGAAAAGAATTAGAAAAAGATAAAGGCTATATTTTAAAAATTCTTCAGGAGGGCATTATTAAGGCTGAATTAAAAGCTAAAAAAACTTTAAAAGAAGTAAAAGAGGCTATGAGTCTTTTTTAGATTCTTCTTCAGATTTATCTTCTTCTTCAGGTTCTTTTTTATTAGTAAAAAATTCTCTAAAAAATATATAAATACCTCCTATAGTAAATATTACTGGAAGAAGTATGTCCCATGTTATTTTGAATTGAACCGTTACAAATACTCCTAAAAAGACTATTAAAGATATTGTCATATCATAAATTCTTCCTAAAAGATATTGTCTTAAAGCTAATGGTATACCTACTGCTAACATTATCCCTGGCCACCAATATTTAAAATAAGCTATAATTCCAAGGCCTACTAAAAAAAGAGCTGTAGATAAAGCATGAGCTTTTTTTTTAGAAATAATTTGTTTTGCCATAATTTATCTCCTTTTTTTTATTTTATTGAAGTTTTTTTTTTTGTAAATATTTTCCAGTTAATGAATGTTTATTTTTCAAAATTTTTTTTAAGCTTCCAGTAAAAACAACCTTGCCTCCCTCTTTTCCTCCTTTTGGTCCTAATTCTATAATATAGTCGGATAGAGAAATGATATCTAAATTGTGTTCTATTAGAATTATTGTATGACCCTTGTTTTTGAGAGATTGAAAAATTTTAAAGAGTTTTTCAATATCATATTGATTAAGTCCAATAGTAGGTTCATCAAATATAAATAAACTCTTTTTTAAAGTTTTTTTTAAAAATTCTTTTGCAAGTTTTATCCTTTGAATCTCTCCTGTAGATAGAGTATTAAGCTTTTGTCCTAATTGTAAATATTCTAATCCAAGATAAGATATTTTTTTTAATTTTTTTACTATTTTTGGAAAAGCAGAAAAAAAATTTATAGCTTCTTCTACTGTCATTTCTAATATATGACCAATATGTTTTTGCTTATATTTTATTTCTAAACTTCTTTTATTTAATTTATAACCTTTACAATTTTCACATAAAATTGTTTCTTCAGGTAAAAATTTTAAATCTATTTTTTTGTATCCTAACCCATTACATTCTTTACACATCCCTTTATTATGGTTGTTATTGAAATGGTTAGCTGTAAATCCTTTTGTTTTGGAAAGATAAATAGCAGAAAAAAATGATCTTATAAGAGGAATGATCTCTAAATAACTGCTTACATCAGAATGGATAGAATAATTGAGCAATTTTTGATCTGAAATTATTTTTTTAAAATTTAAATTTAAAACTTTTCCATAAGGTAAGGTTACTGTTTCTAGTTTAGTTTTTATACTTTCTAATACAGCTTCTTTTAAAAAATTTATTAAAGTTGATTTCCCAGAACCTGATACTCCAACTATTGTGGTAATAACACCTTTTGGAATGTTTATATTTATATTTTTGAGATTATGGAAAAAACCATTTTTTATATAAATGAAATCAAATATTTTTTTAGATAAATGTTTTTTTGTTAAATTTTTATTTTTTGGCATTTTTGAAGATATAATCCTTCCCCCAAAAAATCCAGCTTTTGGTCCAAAATTAAAAATTTTATCAGCTATTTTTAAAATTATTGGATTGTTTTCTATTACAATTATTGTGTTTTTTAAATTTTTAATTTTTTTAAGAGCTTTTATTAGAAGAGGGGTATCATTAGGATGTAATCCAGAAGAAGGGTTATCTAATATGTAGAGACAGTTTGTTAGCTTTAAAGCTAGATATTTAGTGAGTAGAGTTCTTTGTATCTCTCCAGAACTTAAGGTAGAGATCTCTCTATTTAAAGAGAGATATCCAAGTCCTATTTCTATTAAAAATTTTAAAAGAGTTTTTATTTTAAATATGATCTCTTTTAAAAATTTTTCTTTTGTTTTAAGGTTAGATAAAAACTTATAACTTTCATTTATTTCTAAAGAGCAAAGAGTAGGAAGAGAAAAATTTTTAATTTTTACATTGCAAGCAAGAGGATTTAACTTTTGTCCGTTACAAGAAGGACATATTTTTTTGTCCATGAAAGAGATTAGATGGTATTTAAATTTTTCAAAAAATATCTTTTTGTCTTTTTTGGAAAGAGTTTTTATTGGTTTAGTAATATCAACATCGAAATAGGAAAAATATTTTTTTGTTAATTTTAAATATTTGTTATCTTTAAAAAAATCTTTTATAGAATAATTTTTTTTTAAATCCATTGTATATACGTATCCAAGACCTTGACAATTTAAACAAATACCTTCTTCAGAATTAAAAGAAAAAGTGTTAGGAGTTATTAAAATTTCATTTTTTCCAGAAGCAAAATAAAGATCTTTTTTATCTATTTCTAAAATAATTTCATTAGATTTTTTGAAAGCTAAGTCTAAGGATTCTAAAATTCTTTTTTTTGAGAATTTATTGATTTCTAATCTATCTATCACCAATAAAACTTGGTTTTTTAAATTTTTGTTAAAAGGAATTTTTTCTTCTAATTCATAATATTTTTTATTTAATCTTATTCTTAAAAAACCCTTTTGGATTAATTTTTTTTGAAGTTTTTGAAAATTTTCTTTTTTTAAAAGAGAGAGTATATATACCTTTTTTTTGTTATACTCCTTTAAAAGCTTATCAAATATGTAATGTTTATCGATTTTTTTTAGCTTTTCATCTGTTTTATTGCAGTAGGGGATTCCCATGTGAGTATATAAAATTTTAAGGGAATTATATATTCCTAAAATAGTTCCAAGAGTTTTTTTAGGATTGATAGAAAGAGTATTTTTTAATAGAATGCAGGGAGGAAGATTTTCTATTTTTTTTACCTTTATCTTTTTTTGTTTGATAAATTGTTGAAAACAAAAAGGAGTCGTTGCTAAATATCTTTTTTCTCCTGTAGCATATAAGGTGTCTACTGCAAGAGAAGTTTTACCTGATCCTGAAGGGCCTGTAAAAATAGATATTTTATTTAAAGGTATTTTTATAGATATATTTTTTAAATTATTAGTATTTGCTTCTTTTATAATTATATACTTTACTTTTTTTACGTTTTTTTTTGTTTTAACTTTTTTAATAAAAGAGGTTTTTAAAGAGAAAGCTGTTGCTGTTTTTTTTTTGATAAATTCTTCATAAGGAGAAGATGCAATTATCTCTCCTCCCTTTTCTCCAGCTTTTGGTCCTAGTTCTATTATATAATCGGAAGTTTTAATGAGATCCGTATTATGTTCTATGACTATAAAACTGTTTCCTTTATTTATGAGCTCTTTAATAACTTTTACTAACTTGTGTATATCATGAAAGTGGAGACCTTTTGTTGGTTCTTCTAATATGTAAAGTATCTGTTTCCCTCTTTTTTTTGATAATTCCTTTGCTAATTTTATTCTCTCTATCTCTCCGCTTGATAGAGTGTTAAAATATTGTCCTAATGGTAGGTAGTCTAATCCTACTTTTATTAATAATTCTAATCTCTGTTTTATGTAAGGAATGGAATCAAATAAGATTAATGCTTTTTTTATATCCATCTGAAGAATATCAAAAATGTTATAATCTTTGTATGTTATAGAAAGAATTTCTTCTTTAAATTTTTTTCCCTTACATTTAGGACAGGTTATCCATCCATCTTCTATATTTATTTTTCCACTACCCTTACAGTAAGAGCAAAAAGCTTTTTTAAAATTAATATTGTCTTGATTGAATAATTTTATTATTTTATCAAATATTTTTAGATAGCTAGCTATATCGGATTTATAATTTTTTGTATGATCTATTAATACTATTTTTTTTATATTTTCAACACCTTCTATTCTTTTATATTTACCCATTTGTCTATTTTTTTTATCTAATAGATTGGATAGAGCAGGATAAAGAGTTTGAGAGATTAAAGAGGATTTTCCAGAACCAGAGACTCCTGTTATGCAGACAAAAGAGTTTAAAGGTATTTTAACATCGATATCTTTTAAGTTATTATGAGATGCTCCAAAAATAGAAATAAAGTTATGAAAAAATTTTTTCTTTTTAGGGATTTCAATAGAATATTTATTAGAAAGATACTTTCCTGTTATCGAATCTTTATTTTTTTTGATATCTTTTATGCTTCCTTGAAATATTATATTTCCTCCCTCTTTTCCTCCTTTAAGACCTAAATCAATAATATGGTCAGAAGAGCAAATTGTTTCTCTGTCATGCTCTACAACTATTACTGTGTTTCCCTTGTTTTTTAAATTTTCAAGCATCTTTATTAGTTTTTTATTGTCTTTAGGATGCAATCCTGTTGAGGGTTCATCTAATATATATATGCAACCATTAAGAGATGAGCTTAAATGAGAAGATATTTTTACTCGTTGAAGTTCTCCCTCACTTAATGAGGAAGTAGATCTATCTAAAGTAAGATATCCAAGACCTATATCTTTTAAGAATTTTAACCTTTTAGAAATTTCAGAAATAAGTTCATTTCCAAAATCAGATTTCTCGAAATCAGATTTCTCGAATTGTATTTTTTTAAAAAAATAATAAACCTCTTCAATTGTCATGTTAGTGATTTCATATATTTTTTTGTTTTTAAAAGTAGCTGATAAAGGATATTTTTTTAGTCGATGTCCATTACAGATAGGACAAGTAATTTTTTTTCTATAATCTTCAATTTTTATTGAATTAGATCTTTTGTTAGCTTCATATAAAACACCCTTCCAATTGCATGTTTTTGTTCCATGTAAAAAAGCTTTTTTTGCTAACTTGGGAAGATTTTCGAAAGGTGTTGATATATCAAAGTTATAAATTTTTGATAAATTATCATAAATATTTTTGTAACGAATATTTTTGTAGGAAGGGGCTATTACGCAACAATCTTCTTTAATACTTAAATAAGGATTTATGATTTTTTTTAAATCAAATTCATAAATTTCTTTTAATCCTAAACATTTTTCACACATCCCTTTAGGATGGTTAAAAGAAAAATCTTGAGGAGTTAAAGGAAGATAAGTTCTATTAGATTTTTTACAATATCCATATTCTGAAAAAATTTTTTCTTCTTTTTTTTGAATATCTAAAATGGTGAAAAAACCATTACCTATATCTAATGAATTATATATAGCTTCTTCTATTCTTAAAGAATTTTCATTTGAAATGGTTAGTCTGTCCACCACTATATCAATGGAATGGATTTTTTTAGGATTTAGTTTTTTTATCTCAGTTAAATCATATATCTCTCCATCTACTCTTATTCTTAAAAAACCTTTTTTTAAAAGTTCTTTGAACTCTTTTGAAAAGTCTCCTCTTTTGTTTTTTATAATGTTGGCAAGAAAATATATTTTTTTTTGTTTTTTTGTTTTTTTTATCTCTTCAATTATTAACTCTTTATTTTGAGGTTTTACTATTTCATTAGAAATAGGACAGTGAGCTGTTGCTTTTCTAGCAAATAGAATTTCTAAAAAATCATATATTTTTGTGATGGTACCAACAGTTGAACGATTATTTTTATATAAGCTTTTTTGTTCTATCGCAATAGTAGGAGATAGTCCTGAAATCTCTTGAAAATCAGGTTTTTTAATATTTTTAAAAAAATGTTTTTTTTCATCATCTAATGTGTCAATATATCTTCTTTGTCCCTCCATATAAATGGTATCAAAAACTAAGGATGACTTACCAGAACCTGATACTCCAGTGACTATTATTAATTGATTTGGATTAAAAGTTAAATCAACTTTTTTTAAGTTGTTTACTTTTATTTTTTTTAAAATGATTTGACGATTATTCAATTTTTTTTAATTCTGAAAATAAAGATAATTATCGCAAAAATGTTATATTTTTAAAATTTAAAAAAAATTTTGAAAGAGAGATTTATGAATATTTGCACTAAAATAATTTGTACTATAGGTCCAGCTACCTCTTCTTTTAAGAATATTGAAAGGTTGATTTTAGGAGGTATGAATGTGGCAAGATTAAATTTTAGCCATGGATCATATAAGGAACATCTTGAAATAATCAATAACATAAAAAAAGCAAGAGATAAATTAAAGAGATCGGTAGCTATTATGTTGGATACTAAAGGTCCTGAAATTAGAATAAAAAAGGTAAAAAGCGGTTCTATTAATGTAAAAAGGGGAGAAATTTTAAAAATTAAAAAAAGTTTTTTAAATGAAGATGATGTCATAGAAATAGATCCTTATGAAGTAATAGGGTCATTTAAAAAAAATATGAAAGTACTTTTTAATGATGGGTATATTTTATCTAAAATTATTGATAAGAAAGATCAAATTATTTTTTTAAAAATTTTAAATGATGGGGTTTTAAAAAATGGTAATAGTGTAAATATTCCAGATTGTCATTTAAAACTTCCAGCTTTAACTAAAAAAGATAAAGAAGATCTAGCTTTTGGATGTAAAAATGATATAGATATTGTAGCAGCTTCATTTATAAGATCTAAAGAACATCTCATTTCTATAAAAAAATTTTTATTTGATCAGAGAAAATCAGAAGTTATGGTTATAGCTAAAATAGAAAGCAAGGAAGGAGTTGATAATTTTAAAGATATTTTAAAGATAGCTGATGGAATAATGGTAGCTAGAGGGGATTTAGGAGTAGAAGTAGATCTTAGTTTAGTTCCAAAATATCAAAAAATGATGATAAGAGAGTCTAATAATAATTTCATCCCTGTTACTATAGCTACTCAAATGTTGGAATCTATGATAAATTTTCCAAGACCTACTAGAGCAGAAGTTTCTGATGTTGCAAATGCTATATATGATACTGCTTCTTCTTTAATGTTATCAGCTGAAACATCTATTGGTAAATATCCTGTTGAATCTGTTAAACAGATGAGAGATATTATAAAAAAAACTGAATCTGATTTTGATAATTTGGCATTTTTTGAAAAGGAATCAAATATAAAAAATATGGATATCTCTACTTCTATGTCTATTGCTGCAGTTAAAACATCTTATAGTGCTAATGCAAAGGCTTTTTTTATTTATACTTCTAGTGGTTTTACGGCTAAACTTATATCTAGATGGAGACCTAATAAACCTATTTTTGCGTTAACGACAAATAAAAAAATATATAATCAATTAAGTATTGTTTGGGGAGTTATTCCAGTATATAGAGAAAGATGTAATGATGCAAAAGAGGCTTTTGAGATAATGAGCAGTTTTGCAGTTAGTAAAAAAATGTTGTCTTTTGGAGATTTAGTGGTGGTTACTGCTGGAGTGCCTTTTGGAAGAAAGGGATCTACTAATTTAATGATGTTGGATAGTGTTGGACATATACTTGTAAGAGGAATTAAAGGATTTGGAAGTAGTAGAGAGGGTATTGTTACTATTTTATTAAGTTCAAAAGAAAAAAAAGTGAAAAATAGGATTATTGTTATATCTAATTTTGATGATAGTTATATTCCTTTAATAAGAGATTCAAAAGGAGTAATATTTCAGAGTAGTATTGCTGATGTAGAATTAGAAAAAAAAGTTATAAAATTGGCTAAGAAATTTAATATACCTTTGATAATAAGAGCTAATAATGCAAGTTCTTTATTAGAAGAGGGGCAAAGAGTTGTTTTGGATACAAAAAAAGGTTTAATCTATTTAAAAGAGAGAAAAGAAAGAGGAAAATAGAAGAGAAACAGTTTCGGCTCTTAAGATGTTTTTATTGATTCTTACATTTATTATCTCATTTTTTTTGTTCTAAGAACATTTTTTAAATGGTGAAATTCCTCTTTTTCTATTTTTATGATAGTGTTGTTTTTTAAATCTTTTTCTAAAAAAAATTGCATCTTTAGCCCTTTCTTAAAATAGCAGATTTTAAGATGTCGTTTAAATCAGCAAACTCTTTTTTAGGATATTTTTTTTGTGCTTCTTTTCTTAAGTTTTTTAAATCAAATACATCTATAGCACTTAATTTTTTAAAATGATGTTTTATCTTTTTTATTTCTGTTAGATTAAAAACTAATTTAAATCTATAATCTTTTACCATTATCTCATCAATATTTTTATATAATCTTATCTCGTCTATTTCAACAGTTTCAATAGGTTTTGGAGTAAAGATAGATAAAAATTCTTTGTTATATATCTTTCTAAAGGTAGGTATTACTTTTTCAAAATATTTTAAATTTTTTTGAGGTAATATTATACAGATACTGTCTCTTCTAAATTTTTTATATATATTTTCTACATTCTGCTTTTTCCATCTATTATGCTGCCAAAGCCATTGTTCAGGGTTTTCCTTTATACTATTTTGAAGGATTGAGAGAGATTGATTCATAAGATTATAAATCTCGTTTTTTTTTGAATTTTTTAAATTAGGCCATATAGGATCAGAATATTTTATATAATATTTATTATCTTTTCTTTGTATTGTAGCCACAATGATTGGTGAGTTTGTTTTATAAGATAAAAGAGCAAAAAGAGGGGAAGTATAAGCTTCTCTTCCAAGAAAATTAGAGAGATAAAAGCTATTAGGTTCTGCTTGATCTCCAACTATTCCTAAAAATTTTCCCTCTTTTAATGCTTTTATTCCTTTTTTTATTCCATTTTTTTTATCTATAATTTTACCATCTGTTTTTTCTCTTATAGAAATTATCCATCTATAAAGCATTTTATTTTTTATAGGTTTAGCAAAGGCTACTCCATTCATTCGGGTATTTCCATCGATAAATAAAAGTTCCCAATTAGCTTGATGTCCACAAAAAAAGATAATACCCTGTTTTTTTGAGAATAGATTATTAGCTGTATCTGGATTAATACATTTTACAATTTTTTTAAAGTTTTTTTCTCTATGTAATTTTGGCAATTCTAATATTGTTATAAAAAGATTTTGAAAGGATTTTTTAGCTAATTTTTTCATCTCTTTTTCAGAAAGAGGTAACTCTTTAGCCATTGCAAGATTGCTTAACGCTGTTTTTCTATATTCTTTTAAAATAAAATATCCCAAAATAGATAAAACTTTTCCTAAAAAATGGATAGTTTTATAAGAAAGAAATGAAAGAGGAAATGTTGTTATACGAATAAGATAATATGATAAAATATGTTTTTTCATATTATAGCATCAATTATTTTTTTCATTTGATTAGATACTTCTAGATATTTAACTTTATCTCTTAGCCTTATAGAAGATTTTTTTGTTTTAGGAAAATTTAAAGCTTTTTCTAAATACTCTTTTATCTCATAAGAATTATCAGGATTTTGTATTATCTTGCAACCTAACTTTTCTAAATTGTTTGTGGAGATAATTTCAGAGCCTCCATCCTCTTTTGAGGATATTACATTAACACCCATAGCTAAAGCTTCTACTAGCACATTAGAAAATGGATCATAATAGGATGGTATTACTAAACAATCCGATATTTGATAAAAATTTTTAATATCACTTCTGGATCCAAAAAAAGAGACTTTTTTATCTAATTGTAATTTTTTTGAGTAATTTATATATTTTTTTATATTTTTATCTTTTCCAACTATTAAAAGATGAAAATCTTTTTCTTTTAAAAAATAAGATGCTTTAAGGAGAGATTCTAAACCTTTTCTCTTAAAACCATTTCCTACGAATAAAAAATAGAAATTAGAAAAAGGTATTTTTAAAGATTTAATAATTTCATCTTTTTTTGTCATCCAGGTAGAAAAATCTTTTTGTGTCTCATCCCACGCAACTCCATTATGTATAACTTCTATTATCTCTTTTTTTACTTTGTAATATTTTAGAATTTGAGATTTTACAAGATAAGAATTGGTTATTATCTTTTTCAAATTAGGATTTTCAAAAGCTTTTTTTTCTATTTGTAAGGATATTAAATTTTTTGGATTTAAAAAGAAAAATTTTTTTTTGATAGCTTTTATATATTCTTTATGAACTCCGTTACCTGCTCTTATATGTGTTTGATCAGTTGTCCTTTCCATGGAAAAAGCTATATCGCATTTATTTTTTTTTAACCATTTTTTGCATGTTTTGTTAAAGTTAAAAATATTTAAAAAATTAAAAAATGATTTTTCTTTTTTTGCATACCAAAAAAGATTAGGATGAAAAAAGGTTTTTTTAGAATTCGTTATTATTGAAATTTTGTAGTTTTTATTTAAAAGAGCTTTCAAAATAAAAAGAGTTTGTTTTTCAAGTCCTCCCTTATTATCTAGATTTTTTTTGAAGATTGCTATATGTTTTTGTTTCATTGTAAAAATTATGATATCATTTGGAATTAAAAAAATATATTATAAAATTTTTTTAAAATTAAATATTTTTTTATGTGGAAGTAGTTTGTTTATTTTTAATTTTGATAATTATATCGGGATATAGGATTTTGTTTATACTTTTTTGAATATCTATATTAGGATTTAAACATCTTAAATTTTGAGTGTTTATTGTTACAATCCATTCATCTTTTTTGCCTTGCGCATCTAAAACTATTTCTAAATCTGGACTTATCAAAGTGTCTAATACATTTTTATTTCCTGTTAAAGTTATGGTTATTTTTTTTTCTAAATATCCATCTTGTTTTATTCCTTCTATAATTTTGTTTTCTGGAATATTTATAATTTTTATAGGGATGTTATAAAAGGTTTTTGTTTCAGTAATAGAATGGTTTACAAAAAGCCATATAACTATAGCTAAACCTAAGGAAACTAGTTTCCTTTGCCAATTTTTTATAAATATTTTATGAAATAGAGTATTCATTTTTTTATCCATTCCTTAATTTTGAATTTTTCTTTTAAAGAAGTTTTACTAGGAGGATTAAATATGCTTTTTATTATTCCTTTAAATCTATCGCTCTTTACTCCTCTTGTCATTATGCCATCTCTTGCAATTGATACTTTTCCTGTTTCTTCAGAAATAACTATTATTAAAGCATCTGTTACATAGCTCAATCCTAACCCAGCTCTATGTCTTGTTCCCATAGCTTTAGAAATCTCTTTAGTGTCTTCTGCTAAAGGTAAAATAACTGCAGCAGCAAGTATTGTTCTATCTCTTATAATCACTGCTCCATCATGAAGAGGGGTAGTGATGGCAAAGATTGTCTCTAATAGTTCTGAGGAGAAATTAGCTTCTAAAATAACAGCTTTTTGAGCATATTCTTGTAATGAATCTTCATTTTCTAATACTATTAAAGCTCCTATTCTTTTATCAGCGAGTTTATATGTTGAATTTGTTAGTTGATTTAGAAATTTGTCAAATTCTGTGATCTCTTTAACTCTTTTTCCTTTTAAGCTTAATTTAGAAAGGGCCATTCTAAGTTCTGGTTGAAAGATTATGATGAAAGCAATAACAGCAGCATTTCCTAAAAGTAACATGATCTTATGCAATACTGGAAGATAAAAAAAACCAGAAATAGCTACTAATAGTAAAAAAGCTAAAAATCCCCATACTAGATCCATAGATTTAGTATTCCAGACGAAGGAGAGGATATAATTTAATATTATAGTTATAATAAATATTTCAATGAATGGTAATGTAGAATAAAAAAAAATCATAACGCATCTAATTTAAAATTAAAGAGATAAAGTATTCTGTTTCTTCTCTCTTCTTAGTTTATTTTATAGGTTTATACAACTTTTTGCAATCTTTATTTAAAAAAAATTTTTGATTGATGAAATTTTTAGTTTAAATATATTTAAAATATTGATATAATTCAATTATGTCTGTAAGAACTGAAGAAATTGAAATAAATCCAAAAATATCTTTTTCTATCTCTTACATAAATAAAGAAACTGATTCTTTATCTCAAAAAATTGTAAAGGTTTTATTTTATTCGGGAATAATTACTTCAATAGGATTGATAGGGATGGTTATGTTAGGATTTCTTGTGGTAGAAAATGTTTCTTTTAATTTTCAGTTTTTTAAAAATATTTTAACTAAAAATCATTTAAGAATTTTATTAATTGCCTTAGGAGTTTTAGGGTGTGCTTTTTTAGGTACTTTGCTTTTATTAAAAAAGAATATACTAAGAAAAACTAGAAAAGAAAAAGATCAAAAATGGGGTTTTTTAAGTGAGAATGAAGAAATAAAGAAAAAAATTGGTGATGATTTATATCACGCTGTAGCATTGGACGGAATTAATAACAAGAGCATTGATATAGATAAAATTTTTCATTTAAAAAATTGGAATAACTTAATAATAATTCTTTCTTTTTTAGATGCAGAAAAAAATGAGATAGAATTTTTTGAGATATTTAGGAGTAAGTTCTTGGAATTTTGTAGAAATAGAAATAATATATTTAAAATTGGTAAAGAAGATATAAATAAGTCTTTAGATGAGTTATTTGAAGAAAAAGATAAAATAAAATTGTGCGGAAGTTGGAAGAGCTTATTTTCTCTTGAGGAAGGGAAGAGCTTAGATTCTCTTGAGGAAGGGAAGAGCTTAGATTCTCTTGAGGAAGAAAACGATCTTGAATTATGGGTAGAAATCAAGCCAATTATTGATTTTATTAGACAAAAGTATTGTAACCTTACACAATAAGAATAGAAATAAAACTATTTTTTTGGAAATCCTATTAATTTTTCATAACAGAGTAAAAGATGGTTAACTCCATTTAAAGCACGATGCGGTTTCTTTTCTTTAGGTAGAGATAATTCTTCTGCTATTTTATCCTTAGAAATATATATTTTATCCTCTATGGTATTGGTTTTTTTTATTAGTAAAGCAAAATACATTGAGGCAAAATCTAACCAGTGATAGGGCCATAAAAATTTTTCTTGTATTTGAGGATCTATTATCTTGGAGAAAAAGATTCTGTCAAAAGAGGGATTTTGACAGATAAAAATGGAATTTTTTCTATTTATATAAAATTTTTTAAAAGTATCTATTATCTCTCTTTTGATAATTTTTTCTTTTTTCCCTTTTAATAAGAGTTTTCCATATGTTATTCCATTTACCTCTAGACTTTCAGGACTGCTTTTTTTCCATATTTTTTTAGGGATTAACACGTAAGCTGCATATCTATAAAATTCACTTCCATCAGATAGATCTATTATTTTAAAAGCTATCTCAATGATTTTATGAATAAAAGGATTTATTCCATTTGTCTCTACATCTAAAAATATTCCTAACATATTTAAAATATTTTTTTTCAAAGTAACATTTTTTTAAAGATTTTGCAAGAAAACAGATAATAAAATATGATAATATGATTCTTATGATTCCTAAGAGAAAATTTAGAGAAATAGTCTTTCAAATTTTATTTGCTCACCATTTTTTTAAAATGGAAGAGAAAGAGTATATAGAAAATATGATGAAAATGTTGAAAGCTAGTAAAAAAAATATAAGAGAAGCATATCTTTACAGTTTAAATATTTTAAAAAAAATGGAAGAGATGGATGAAATTATTAAAAAATTTTCTTTAAATTACAATATAAATAGAATATCAAAAGTGGAACTCAATATTTTAAGATTAGGAGTTTTTGAAATATTTTTTGATCAAGATATTCCTAATAAGGTAGCTATTTCTGAGGCTATTAGGTTGTGTAGAAAATTTGGGACTAGAGATAGCGCTAAATTTGTAAATGCTATTTTAGATAATATTTTTAAAAATTTTAAAGAACTATGAGAGTTTTAGAAGATTTTTCTTTAAGTAATTTTTCAACTATTGGAATTGGGGGTAAAAGTAGATATTTTACCAAAGTAAAAAATGAAGATGATATGAGAAGAGCCTTTGATTTTTCAAATAAAAAAAAAATCCCTTTTTTTGTTTTAGGTAAAGGATCAAATATTGTTTTTGATGACAAAGGATTTTTTGGATTAATTATAAAAAATGAAATAGATTTTTTAAGAATTGATAAAAACAGAGTTGAAGTAGGTTCTGGATTTTCTCTTCAAAAATTAAGCAGGATGGTTTCTAAAAAAAATCTTTCTGGATTAGAGTTTGCAGGGGGGATACCAGCAACTGTTGGGGGAGCAGTATATATGAATGCTTCTTCTAATAATATGGAGATTTCTTCTTATTTAGAAGAAATTAGATTTTTAACGATAGATGGCAAAATAGAGATTTTTAAAAAAAAAGATCTTTTTTTTGGGTATAGATATTGTTCTATTAAAAAAAAAAGAGGAGCTATTATTTCTTTGGTTTTTTTATTTAAAAACTCTTTTAAGGTAGAAAAAAGATTAAACAAGTTTTTAGAAAAAAAGAAAAAGATGCAACCTATTTACGAAAAGAGTGCAGGTTGTGTTTTTAAAAATCCTAAAAATAATATAGCAGCAAAATTAATAGAGGGATGTGGTCTTAAAGGTAAAATAATAGGGGATGCTAAGATCTCTAATGTTCATGCTAATTTTATTGTAAATAGTAATAATGCTAGTTCAAAAGATGTTTTAGATCTTATATCTCTAATAGTTGAAGAGGTTAAAAAAAAATATGAAGTAGAATTAGAAAAAGAGATTATTTATGTACCCTATGTATAAAAAACTTATTTCTAGAAAAGAATTTTCTAATGTAAAACAGAGTGTAAAGAATATAAAAGAGATAGATAAAGCTTTGAATAGTCCTAGTAAAAAATTTAAAAGCATTCATGTAGCTGGGACAAATGGAAAGGGTTCTGTCTCCTTTAAAATAGCTAATAGTCTGAGATTATCCGGTTATAAAGTAGGCCTTTTTACTTCTCCACATATAATTTTTTTTAGAGAAAGAATAACTATCAATAATGTAAAAATTAAAAAGAAAGAGATGGAATATTTTTTAAATAAGATATTCAAAATTTCTGAAAATAGATTGACTTTTTTTGAGATAACTACACTTTTAGCATTTTGTTATTTTTGTGATAAACAGGTGGATTTTGCAGTAATAGAGGTTGGGTTGGGAGGTAGAAAGGATGCTACTAATATTATAACTCCAGAACTTTCAATAATTACATCTATCAGTTTTGATCATGAGAATATATTAGGAAGATCTTTAGAAAAGATAGCTTTTGAAAAAGCTGGAATTATTAAAAAAAATGTTCCATTAATTATAGGACCTAAAGCTAATTATAAGTCTGTTTTTAGAAAAGCTAAACAGAAAGATGCTAAAATATATAAAGTGCAAAATATTGAAGGTTTTTTTGATTTACAAAATCAAGAAATTGCTAAAAAGGGATTAGAAGTTTTAAAGAAAAAGTTTTTTTTGTCTGATAATGCTATAAATAGGGGATTATTATATCGACCTAAATGCCGGTTTGAAGTTATTAAATCTTTGAAAAATTTAAAAAAGATTCCTAAAAAAATTATCTTGGATGTTGCTCATAATCCAGATGGTTTTTTAAATCTTTTTAAAAGTATTAAATTTTTTTATCCAAATTATCCAATAAGAGTAGTTTTTGGAATATCTAAAAATAAAGATATAAAGAGTTGTATAAAAATTATTGCTTTTTATGCAGTTTACATCCATCTTATAGATGGTAAGAATGAAAGATTAATTTCAAAAAAAACTCTTTTATCTATTTTTTTAGAAGAAAAGATTTATAAAGTTTCGTATGAGGATAATACTGAGAATACATTAAATAAAGCTATCAAGTTGGGATGCAAAAATAAAGAAATCTTATTGATATGTGGGAGTTTTTTTATTATGAAAGATATTCTCCACCTATTAGGTGGAGAAAAGAATTTTATTTTGTTACATAAACAAATGTAATATATATCAAGTATATTCCAACAAATAAACTGATTATACAGATCCATTTTAACCAGTCTAATACATCTATTTTATATTTTGTTTTGTAATGTTTAATGCAGTTAGATAGAGCATTTGGAAACATCATTAAAAATGCTCCTTTAAATAACACAAACCATGCAAATATTGTAATGATTAAATGCCAACTAACAATCCATATGTTATGAGATATTATCAAAATAATTCCTAGTATTAGAGTTAAAATTGATGCTAATAATATTAACATTGGACTTTTAACAGCTTCATCTATAGCTTTTTTATAAAATTTTAAGTTAAAGAGAATTGCTATACTTGTGATTAAAAGATATAAACCAATAATTTTACCAAGAAATATAGATATTGTCATTTTTGCCTCCTAATATCTTTTTTTTAACATAACATATTTATTTTTGACATATTATTTTTTTTTTGATAAACTTTTTCTTTAGAAATGAGAATTTTAATAGTTTTTTTATTGTTAATTAATTGTTTTGTTTTTTGTGGAGATGCAAATAAATTTTCATGGGATGTGTTTGTTAAAACTTATGGTAATGAAAAGTTTATTGTTAATTTTCCAAATGATCCTGTTTGTTTGAAATTTAATTTAAAAGATAAAAATAAAAAAGGCCTTTTTATAAAAGCATCGGAAGGAGAGATAGATTATGTATTACAAGTTGCAGAAAATTATAATGAAGATGAAAAAAAAGTTCTTTTTAATATTTTAAGAGGATTAAAAAATTTTCCTTTTGTAAATATTGTTAAATTTTCTTTTTGTGAAAAAAAAGATGAAAAGTTTTTGGATGTTATTTTTCAAGACCTATTTTTATCGATCATCTGCAAAGCAAAAATTATTGTTACAAAAAATAATATTTATAGTCTATTTACCTCTTATAAGAATGGGATGGATGAGAAGCATAAATTTTTTATAAAATCTTTTCATTTAGATTAATAAAAAAATTCAAAATATTTAGTTGCCAAAAAAGAAAGTTATATATATTCTTCAAGGTATTCTCTTTTAGAGAAAAATAACATTTTGATGTTATTATAGCTCTTTTGACAAAAGCATAGCTTGTGCAAAAATTTTTTTTTATTTAATTGAGAATTTGATCTTAGTTCAGATTGAATGCTGACAGTGTGGATGAGGCATGCAAGTCGTACGGGTATATTTTGAGTAGTTTACTATTCGAGATGTACTAGTGGCGAAAGGGTTAGTAATACATGAATAATCTACCTTTTGTTTTAGAATAACAACTGGAAACAGTTGCTAATACTAAATGAGGATATGAAAAGGCATCTTTTTATATTCAAAGTTGGGGATCTTCGGACCTAGCGATAAAAGAAGAGTTCATGGGATATCAGCTTGTTGGTGAGGTAAAAGCTCACCAAGGCTAAGACGTCTAGGCGGACTGAGAGGTTGACCGCCAACATTGGGACTGAGACACTGCCCAAACTCCTACGGGAGGCTGCAGTCGAGAATCATTCGCAATGGGCGAAAGCCTGACGATGCGACACTGTGTGAACGAAGAAGGCCTTCGGGTTGTAAAGTTCTTTCGCCTGGGACCAAGAAAGGATGATAAATAATTGTCCAATTTGAGTGTACTAGGTAAAGAAGCACCGGCTAACTCCGTGCCAGCAGCTGCGGTAATACGGAGGGTGCAAGCATTAATCGGAATTATTGGGCGTAAAGAGCGCGTAGGCTGCCTAGTAAGTCAGTGGTGAAATTTCAAAGCTTAACTTTGAAGCTGTTACTGAAACTATTAGGCTAAGAGGGTAGATGGAGAAAATGGAATTCCACATGTAGCGGTGAAATGTGTAGATATGTGGAGGAACATCGGTGGCGAAAGCGGTTTTCTAGTTTACATCTGACGCTGAGGCGCGAAAGCGAGGGGAGCAAACAGGATTAGATACCCTGGTAGTCCTCGCTGTAAACGATGTATACTTGACGTAGTCAGCCTCAACCCTGGCTGTGTCGAAGCTAACGCGATAAGTATACCGCCTGAGGAGTACGCTCGCAAGGGTGAAACTCAAAAGAATTGACGGGGACCCGCACAAGCAGTGGTGCATGTGGTTTAATTCGATGCAACGCGAAGAACCTTACCCAGGTTTGACATGCAGAGGACATTATTAGAGATAATAACTTTCGAAAGAACCTCTGTGCAGGTGCTGCATGGCTGTCGTCAGCTCGTGCCGTGAGGTGTTGGGTTAAGTCCCGCAACGAGCGCAACCCTTATCGTTAGTTGCCAGCATGAAAGATGGGGACTCTAACGAGACTGCCTGGGTTAACCAGGAGGAAGGTGAGGATGACGTCAAGTCCGCATGGCCCTTATGTCTGGGGCTACACACGTGCAACAATGGTTGGTACAGAAGGCGGCAAAACCGAGAGGTGGAGCAAATCCTAAAAAGCCAATCTCAGTTCGGATTGTAGTCTGCAACTCGACTACATGAAGTTGGAATTGCTAGTAATGGCGTGTCAGCAACAACGCCGTGAATACGTTCCCGGGTCTTGTACACACCGCCCGTCACATCATGGAAGTTGGTTTTGCCCGAAGTCGCTGACTCTTTTTGAGAGGCGCCTAAGGCAAGGCTGATGACTGGGATGAAGTCGTAACAAGGTAGCCCTATCGGAAGGTGGGGCTGGATCACCTCCTTTAAGGACTTTATGTCTTAGGTTGGGACAAGTTATGCTTTTTGTCAATTATAGGGGGCTTAGCTTAGTTGGTAGAGCGTCTGATTTGCATTCAGAAGGTCAGGAGTTCGACTCTCCTAGCCTCCAAATGCGGTTATAGCTCAGTTGGTTAGAGCGCGACACTGATAATGTCGAAGTCCCAAGTTCAAATCTTGGTAACCGCAAAAAGGCTTAAGCTTATAAAGAAGCTAGAAAGCTTTATTGTTATCTTGAAATAGGCATCTTAAAAAGAGGCGATGTTTGAAAAGAGTTCAAGTTACTAAGTGCTGTTGGCGGATGCCTTGGCATCGATAGGCGATGAAGGACGTGCAAATCTGCGAAAAGCTTCGGGAAGCTGATAAGAGGTTGAGATCCGGAGATTTCCGAATGGGGAAACCCTGTAAGAGTAATTTCTTACAATTTATACCTGAATACATAGGGTATAAAGGCGAACGCACTGAAGTGAAACATCTCAGTAAGTGCAGGAAAATAAATCAATCGAGATTTTCTGAGTAGCGGCGAGCGAAAAGGAAAAAGTCTAAACCAAAAAATTTTTTTTTGGGGTTGCAGGACCTTAAATAAAGGTGTTTGGAGAGTTAGCAAAATTTACTGAAAAGTAAAACCATAGAAGGTGAAAGTCCTGTATGCGAAAATTTGAAAAACACTGATAAGGCACCTAAGTAAGGCCAGACACGTGAAACCTGGTCTGAATCTGGGGAGACCACTCTCCAAGGCTAAATACTAATCGATGACCGATAGTGAACTAGTACCGTGAGGGAAAGGTGAAAAGAACCCCTTTTAGGGGAGTGAAAAGATCCTGAAACCAGCAGCATACAAGCGGTCAAAGGCCAATGTGCTTTTTAAGCACAGGGCTTATGGCGTGCCTTTTGCATGATGAGCCAGCGAGTTATATTATATGGCAAGGTTAAAGAATGATCATTCTGGAGCCGTAGTGAGAGCGAGCGTTAAAAGCGCGATTTAGTCATATGATGTAGACACGAAACCAAGTGATCTATCCATGACCAGGTTGAAGCAGTGGTAATACACTGTGGAGGACCGAACCAGTGAATGTTGCAAAATTCTTGGATGAGTTGTGGATAGGAGTGAAAGGCTAATCAAACTTGGTAATATCTTGTTCTCTCCGAAATAACTTTAGGGTTAGCCTTGATGTAATTAGCTGTGATGGTAGAGCACTGGATCTACAAGGGGGCTTTACCGGCCTACTAAGTGGAACCAAACTCCGAATATTACAGCTATAATCAGGAGATAGACAGTGGGGGATAAGCTTCATTGTCAAAAGGGGAACAGCCCAGATCGTCGATTAAGGTCCCTAATTCTATGCTAAGTGGGAAAGGAAGTGAAGTTTCTAAGACAGTTGGAATGTTGGCTTAGAAGCAGCAACCATTTAAAGAGTGCGTAACAGCTCACCAATCGAGAGACTTTGCGCCGATAATATACGGGGCTAAGCATAGAACCGAAATCACGAGTTTATGTAAATAAGCGGTAGGAGAGCGTAATATATTCGCAGAAGCTGTACTGTAAAGAGCAGTGGAGAATATATTAGTGAAGATGCATGGCATTAGTAACGTTAAAGGAAGTGAGAATCTTCCTCGCCGAAAACCTAAGGTTTCCAGGGTAAAGATCGTCTTCCCTGGGTTAGCCGGCCCCTAAGCTGAGGCTGAAAAGCGTAGGTGATGGGAAACAGGTTAAATATTCCTGTGCCACCTAAAGCTATAGTGATGGAGTGACGGAAATTATAAAGTGCGCGGACGTTTGGATGTGTCCGTTTTTCTATGAGGTTGGTTGATTGGTAAATCCGTCAACATAATACCAGGTAGGAAAGGAGGGGAAATGCGAATGGAACCGAAGGCATTGAATGGTTTTCCAAGAAATAACTTCTAACTGCTGATGGTGACCGTACTAAAACCGACACTGGTAGGTAGGATGAATATTCTAAGGCGCGCAGGATAACTCTCGTTAAGGAACTCGGCAAATTGTCTCCGTAACTTCGGAAGAAGGAGAGCCATTTGATGTGATTATACTTGCTGTATGAGCATCGAATGGTCGCAGAGAATAGACCCAGGCGACTGTTTATCAAAAACACAGCACTATGCGAAGTCGTAAGACTAGGTATATGGTGTGAAGCCTGCCCAATGCCACAAGGTTAAAGTAAGGTGTCAGCGCAAGCAAAGCACTGAACTGAAGCCCTGGTGAATGGCGGCCGTAACTATAACGGTCCTAAGGTAGCGAAATTCCTTGTCGGGTAAGTTCCGACCTGCACGAATGGCGTAACGATCTGGGTACTGTCTCAACGAGAGACCTGGTGAATTTGTAGTAGCGGTGAAGATGCCGTTTACCCGCGACAAGACGGAAAGACCCCGTGAACCTTTACTGTAGTTTGATATTGTTCCTTGATCTTTCTCGTGTAGGATAGCCGGGAGGCAATGATCTATATCCGCTAGGGTATAGTTAGCCACCCTTGAAATACCGGCCTTGGAAGGTTGAGGAACTAACAACCGCCAATTATCTTGGAGTTGGACATTGTCAGATGGTCAGTTTTACTGGGGCGGTATCCTCCTAAAAAGTAACGGAGGAGTCCAAAGTTTGCCTCATCATGGTTGGCAATCATGATTAGAGCGTAAAGGTATAAGGCAAATTAACTGTGAGACCTACAAGTCAAACAGATACGAAAGTAGGGCTTAGTGGTCCGGCGGTAGAAAGTGGAATTACCGTCGCTTAACGGATAAAAGGTACTCCGGGGATAACAGGCTTATCGCCACCAAGAGCTCATATCGACGTGGCGGTTTGGCACCTCGATGTCGACTCATCGCATCCTGGGGCTGGAGAAGGTCCCAAGGGTTTGGCTGTTCGCCAATTAAAGCGGTACGCGAGTTGGGTTCAAAACGTCGTGAGACAGTTTGGTCCCTATCTGTCGCGGGCGTAGGATACTTGAAAGGAGCTGCTCTTAGTACGAGAGGACCGGAGTGGACAAACCAATGGTGTTCCGGTTGTATTGCCAAATGCATAGCCGGGTAGCTATGTTTGGAAAGGATAAGCGTTGAAAGCATCTAAACGCCAAGCCTCCCTTAAGATAAGGTATCCATAAAACTCCCTGAAGATGACAGGGTTGATAGGTCGGGTGTGTAAGCATAGTAATATGTTTAGCTAACCGATACTAATAAGTTGAATTAGACTTGAATATTTTTTTAAGCATCGCCTCTTTTTAAGGTTTTTAGCTGGTGGTTATAGATGAGGTGAAATACCTGAGCCCATTTCGAACTCAGAAGTCAAGCCCTCTATCGCCGATGGTACTATACGCAAGAGTATGGGAGAGTAGGTAGCTGCCAGTTTTTTTATTTTAAAAATTTTTATAATTTTATTTTAATTTAATTAACGTGAGTTTCAAGTTTAAAAATTTAAAATTCTGAAAGTTAAATAAAATTTTTAATGCAAAAAGACCTCTTTTGTTGTAAAAAAGTTTTTAAACCAAAA
>LJUH01000033.1 GCA_001303765.1 Chlamydiae bacterium SM23_39 | reverse complement strand
ATTTTGCTCGCTTTTCAAAAAACTTCCGCTAATTATCAAAAAGTTATGATAAATTATATGGCGATTTTTAAAGGTTTTTTATGCTTAAGTGACAAAGATGGGTTAAGAATTTTAGATTTTTAAAAGAATTACATATCGCATTAGGACTGGATCAAAAATTACCTAAATGGTTAGGAGAGATATATACTTTAGATGAATTATATATACTCAAAGAAGGTGAGTTTGGGACTTTATTTGTTCTAGCCACAACTTGATTTGAGTACGCCACAAAGTGTGAAGTGATGTGATTCAATAAAAGTAGACACTTTAAAAGTGATTTAGCTACTATTATTGAATTTATTAATGTGATAGACTTGGAAAATAAAAGAAATCGAACTAACGCAGGGGGTCAGACTTTACCTGTACTTCCCGTAAAAAATGTTCCTTCTTTTAATTTTTAATTAAAAGTATTTTTTATTTTAAGTCTATAAAATAGGGGGGTGTTTTATTGATTAGGTCTATGTTTTATACGGGTCTTTTAAAGACTAGTATAAAGCTCGGTTCTTAGAAATATTCAGCAAGTAAATTTTTTTTTTGCATAAAAGCATCTTTTTTTTATTTCAAAAAAATTACCAAAAAAACCCTTTTTATTTAAAATTAAAAAAACAAGAATTATTAGCTTGTTAAAGGCTGAAACTCGCGTTATAAAAATATTTTGAAAAAAACAGAACAAATAAAAATTTTAAAGGTGTAAATATATCTTTTAATTGTTATAATATTTTATAAAATTATGCAGAAAATTACTGAACTAAATCCTATTTTTGAATACATAAATGATTCTGAAATAAGAAATTTTGAAAAAAGAGATTATAAATATTATTCTCAATTAAATAAATTAAATATAATCTCTTATATAGTATTTTTTACTCTTTCGACAGGTATTTTTTTGGTAGCAGCATCTGTTATATCTGGAATTATGATTTTTAAATATCCTAAAATTATTACCTATATTTTAGAAGAGGAGGGAAAGTTTATAATAAATGCTAGTACGCTTTCTAAGGTCATAGGTTTATCTAGCTCTTCTATAATAGGTGTAGGATGTTGTTTTATTGGTATCGGAGGAGCTTTTTCTTCAAGAGTTTATGATCGTAAAATAAAGAATAGAGAAAGCGGTTCTTGTAAAGATATCGCTGGAGATATTATGGTTAAAGATTTTTATCCTTTTAATAATTGGAAAATACAGGAAGATAACAATAGACGAATTGAAGATTTGACAACAGGTAGATTTTATCAAAACGATGATAGTGATCATGTTATTCGTTGCAAAGCTTTAGGATTATTGGCAATTGGGTGGTATACGCATATTGTAATTGGTTTGATGAATATAGTTTATAGATTTTTTAGGGTTATAACTTTTTATCCTTTTTGGAAAGTTGCTGAAGGAGATATATCCACAAAAGAAAGAGCAAAAGGATGGCTTGTTGATGTAAGTAGAATATTATTTGCTCCTATTTTTTATATTTTTTCTGAGATAAGTTTGTTTTATGCATTGATTTCTCCTAAAAATGGTAGAAAAATGTATGGTTCATGTGAAAGACTTTTTTATGGAGAGTGTATGTTAGCATTCTGTTTTCAACCTATTATGGATACTCAATATTATAATTTTGGAAAACCTTTGAATTATGCTATATTGAAAAGAAAAATA
The DNA here is from genome assembly GCA_001303765.1 of Chlamydiae bacterium SM23_39. Classification (GTDB taxonomy): domain Bacteria; phylum Chlamydiota; class Chlamydiia; order Chlamydiales; family SM23-39; genus SM23-39. The sequence goes on along the minus strand of LJUH01000033.1, from coordinate 13,601 downwards.
GAAAGTAAGAAATCAAAAGATGAGAGACATTTGAAGGTTTTTACTTTAGAATGTGCTGGAAAAGCTGTACTAAATAGTATTTTCTTAAGCAATATTTCTATAAAAAATTATATTGAATTTAAAAAAGAAATAATACTTTTTAAAATCTTAAAAAAAGAAAAGGAAGAAGAATCTATTGAAGAATATTTAAATGCAATTAATATGACTAAAAAAGAGTTTGAAAGCTGGAAAGAGAAATATAAAGGGAAAATAGATGAGAATAATCAATATAAAAAAATTCAATTAAAAGATTTTTTAATCGAAGATATTGATAATTATTTGGTTTTTTTATTAATAAAACGATCAATTTTTTTTGAATTTCTGTTAGAAGAGAAGCAATTAGAAGAGAAGCAATTAAAAAGAAAATATTCATACCCACCTTTTGAGATTTTTAGAAATGGAAAAGTAAAAATAATAGAGAATGATAAAAAAGTTATTAAGGAGATCAAGGAATTAACAGAAAAACAAATTAAAGGGCTTCTAGGGTATAAAATCTAATTTTCTAGAATGTTATTTTATTGAGTTGATTAAATTCCACCAAATATATGTCTATAAAAGATTTAGTTTTTTTTATGTTTTCAAAAGAGATTTTATAAATAGTAAAAAAATATTTTAAATGATAAAAATGAAAAAAAGGAGAGTTTTATGACTAAACAACTAGAGATATATAAATGTGATATTTGTGGAAATATTGTAGAAGTGTTGACAGAAGGAGAGGGAATATTGGTTTGCTGTGGACAAGATATGACTCTTTCAGAAGAAAACACTGTAGATGCGGATAAGGAAAAACATGTTCCTCTTTTAGAAAAAATAGATTATGGATATAAAGTGAAAGTGGGATCTATACCTCATCCCATGGAAAAAAAACATTATATAGAATGGATAGAACTTATAGTTGATGGAAAATCTTATAGAGAATTTTTAAATCCTGGTCAAAAACCTGAAGCAATTTTTAAAATTGAAGGAAAAGAGGTGTATGCAAGAGAATATTGTAATATACATGGTCTTTGGAAATCTTAAGGAGGTTTTTTATGGGCACAAAAGCAAAAGAAATTGTTTCTTTAAAAGTAGATGAATTATTAAGACTTTTAAATAAAGCCTTGTCAGATGAATGGCTTGCTTATTATCAGTATTGGATAGGTTCTAAGATTGTTGTTGGAATGATGAGCAATCATGTTTCTTTAGAATTTAAAGAGCATGCAGAAGAAGAATTGAAACATGCAGGTATGATAGTTAAAAGAATATTAGAATTAAAAGGTGTGCCAATATTGGAACCTAAAAAATGGTATGAAGAATCAAATTGTGAATATTTAATACCAGAAAATTTTGATGTTAAAAGTCTTTTAAAACAAAATATAGAAGGGGAACGATGTGCTATAGATGTTTATAAAAAATTATTAGACTTTACAAGAGGGAAAGATGAGATAACATTTCAAATGGTTTTAGAGATTTTAAAAGATGAGATAACGCATGAAGATGAACTGCAAAAGATATTAGAAGAAGATTTACATGTTTTAAAATAAAAGATGTTTGTTGGTGAAAAAAAGAAAAAAGAATTAAAAGAAAGAATGAGATCTTTAAATATCTTTGAGAAAGATCTTATAGAAAAATTTATTCTTTCATCGGGAAGAGGGGGACAAAAAATTCAAAAGTCTCATTCTGCTGTTTATATTAAACATATTCCAACAGGATTAGAGATAAAATGTCAAAAAGAGAGAGAAAGAGAGATAAATAGATATTTTGCTAGAAAGATGTTATGTGATCTATATGAAAAGAAAATTTTGCATTTGCAAACAAAAAAAGAAAAATTATTTGAAAAAAAGAAAAAACAGAAAAAAAGAAGATATAAAAGATTTTTAAAAAAGGAAAAATAAGATAAAATTTTGTTGGTTTTATTTTAATCGTATAAAAAAAATTCTATTTTAATAATCATTGGAAAAAGTTTTAAATATAATAATTTTGTGATATACTTTTTCTTTTTTGAGGTTATATGGATCCAATTTCTACATCTTTTTTTGATGTTTATAAAAATAGGACCAGGTCCTTCTAGCTCTCATACTATTGGTCCTATGAAAGCAGCTTTTCATTTTAGAAATCTTTTATTAAAACTTACCCAAAAAAAAGTAAATAAAGCTACCCATTTTAAGATATTATTATATGGATCTCTATCAGCAACTGGTAAAGGGCATGGAATAGAAAGAGCTGTAGTTTCAGGACTTATGGGATGGCAGCCTGCTGATTGTAAGATATCGGAATTTTTAAAAATTTTTAAAGATAAGAAATCTTTTTATAATATTGATATTAACGGTACTAATATTCCTTTGGATTATAGTTCTTTTGATTTTGGTGAGATACACCATCTCTTTCCATATGTCAATACTATGATTTTACAATTAAAAAATAGAGAAAAGGTTATTTTGGAAAGAGAGTATTATTCTGTTGGAGGAGGATTTATTGAATATAAAGGAGAGCCAAAGAAAAATATCATAACTCCTCGATATCCTTATCGTAATATGAACTCACTTAAAAAGATTTTAAAAGAAAAAAATATGGATTTAATAGATATGCTTATTGAGAATGAGATGGCTATATCTAAACTTTCTAAAAAGGATATTTTTTATAAATTGTCTAATATATTAAATGTTATGATAGATGCTGTTGATAGAGGATTAAATAAAAAAGGTGTTTTGCCTGGGCCTATAAAACTTCATAGAAAAGCAAATGTTTTATATAAAAAAAGAGATGAAAAAAAGAATGTTTTTTCTAAAGTATTTATTTCTTTAAGTGCATATGCGTTAGCTGCTTCGGAAGAAAACGCAGCTGGAGATATTGTTGTTACAGCTCCTACCTCAGGAGCTGCTGGAGTTATCCCAGCATTAGTTTATCTTTTAAAAAATGATTTTGAAATAAAAGAAGAACAATTAATAAAAGGTCTTATAACAGCTGCTATGATTGCTTTTATTGCAAAACGTAATGCTTCTATCTCTGGAGCGGAGGTAGGATGTCAAGGTGAAATAGGTATAGCTACTTCTATGGGAGCAGCTTTTTTATCACAAGTTTATGGGTATGATGTAGATGTTATAGAGTGTGCTGCTGAAATTGCTTTGGAACATCTCCTAGGTCTTACCTGTGATCCTATTAAAGGTTATGTTCAGATTCCATGTATTGAAAGAAATGCTATTGCTTCTAATATTTCTTATAATGCATATGTCTTAGCTTCTAACTATGATATAAAAAAACAAAAAATTTCATTTGATCAAGTAATAGATGTTATGTTAAAGACAGGAAGAGATATATGTTTAAAATACAAAGAGACTTCCAAAGGAGGACTTGCTCTTTGTGAACTTAAGAGGTAAAAGATGCCTTATAATGATATTTCAGATCTTCCTAAACCAATAAAATCTCATTTACCTAAGAAAGCGCAGATTATATTTTTAAAAGCATTTAATAATGCTTTTGAAAAATATTCAGAAGAGATTGCATTTAAAATAGCTTGGAGTGCTGTAAAGAAGTCATATCATAAAGATGAAGAGGGGCATTGGGTAAAAAATTTTAAGGAGAATAAAAAAAAATGAAAAAGGTTATTTTTATTTTAATTATTATAGGTATTTTTAGTCTTTGGTATATGAAAACACCTATAATTTCTTTGTATTTATCTAAAAAATTAAATCTTCCAATTTCTATTCAAAATATTAGTTTTTCAAAGTCTCATATCAAAATAGAAAACTTTAGAATTAGAAATCCTAAAGGTCATAATCAAAAAGTAGCATTTTCATCTAAAAAAATAGAAGTTTTTTACGGTTGGGATAAATTAAAAAAAACTCCTGCTATTATTGATAGAATTGAGATGCTTGATAATTTTTTAAATATAGAATGCAAAAATCCTTTATGTAGTAGTAATAATTGGACTGAAATAATGAAAGATTCAAGGAAAAAAGAGAAAAAAGAAAAAAAAGAGGTCTTAGTTAAATTGATTAGAATGAATAATCTTTTTGTAGATATTCAAAAGATGGGAGTAGTAGGAGGAGAAAAAAAGATTACTCTTGAAAATATAGAATTTAAAGATGTTAGTAGCAAAGAGGGTTTCCCAATAAAAGAGTTGATAGCAATTATATTTAAAAAAGCTAAAGTTTTTGATTTTATAAAGAGTATTTATAAAGGGCAGTTTTTAGATATTTTTAAAATTTTTGGAGAAGAAGAAAGTTCTCCTCCTCCAAAATTATAATTAATAAGGCATTTGAGGACTTGGCATCACCGGTTGTTGTGTTTTTTCTTCTTCTTCATCTGTTATTATTGCTTCTGTTGTAAGTAAAAGTCCTGCTATCGATGCAGCTGCTTCTATACTACATCTAACTACTTTTGTTGGATCTACTATTCCCTTTTCAAACATATTACCAAAAGAGTTTGTTAGAACATCATATCCCTCTTCTTTGTTCATTTCGAATACTTTTTGTACGATTATAGATCCTTCTTGTCCTCCATTTTGAGATATTTGACGTAGAGGATAAGTGATAGCTTTTTTCATAATTTGAGCACCTATTTTTTCATCAGAAGAGAGAGAATTGATTAATTTATTTAGATCATCTATACAACGAAGCAATGCAGTGCCTCCTCCTGGAAGGATCCCTTCTTCAACAGCTGCTTTTGTTGCATTTTGTGCATCATCAACTCTATCTTTTTTTTCTTTTAATTCTATTTCTGTTGCTGCTCCTACTTTTATAACTCCTACGCCTCCAGCTAATTTAGCTAATCTTTCTTGAAGTTTTTCTCTGTCATAATCAGAAGTACATTCAGATATTTGTTTTTTAATTAAAGCTATTCTATTTTTAATATCTTTTTTATCTCCTTTTCCTTCAATTATTGTAGTATTTTCTTTATCGATTATAATTTTAGAAGCTATTCCTAGATTTTCTATTGTTGCATTTTCTAATTTTATTCCTAATTCCTCAGAGATAAATTGACCACCTGTAAGAATGGCTATATCTTCTAACATTTCTTTTCTTCTATCTCCAAATCCAGGAGCTTTTACAGCTGCAACTTTAAGACCTGCACGTATTCTATTTACTACAAGAGTCGCTAAAGCATCTCCTTCAACATCTTCTGCTATTATAAGAAGAGGTTTTCCTGATTCAGCTACTGTTTGAAGTATAGGAAGAAATTCTTTCATTGAAGAGATTTTTTTATCATATATTAAAATATATGTATCTTCTAATACTGCTTGAAGTTTGTCAGGATTTGTTACAAAGTACGAAGATAAATATCCTCTATCGAATGTCATACCCTCCACAACATCTAATGTGGTCTCTAGTCCTTTTCCTTCTTCTACTGTTATAACTCCATCTTTTCCTACTTTATCTATAGCTTCTGCTATTATTTTTCCTATTTCTTTATCTCCATTAGCTGAAATTGTTGCTACTTGTTCTATTTCCTTAGAATTTTTTATTGGTTTACTCTGTGTTTTTAATGAATTTATTATAGCGCCTACAGATAGTTCTATACCTTTTTTTATTGCCATAGGATTAGATCCTGCGGTAACATTACGAAGACCTTCTGTATATATAGCTTCTGCTAATACTGTTGCTGTTGTTGTTCCATCTCCTGCAGTCTCAGAAGTTTTGTTGGCAACTTCTTTAACCATCTGAGCTCCCATATTTTCATGTTTATCTTCTAGTTCTATCTCTTTTGCTACTGTTACCCCATCTTTAGTTATATAGGGTGATCCATAGGATTTATCTAATACAACATTTCGTCCCATAGGACCAAGCGTGACTTTTACTGCAGATGCTAATTGCTGCACACCTTTTAAAATTTTTTGACGAGCATCTTCTTTATATTTAATATTTTTTGCTGGCATATTTAACTCCTATTTTTTTCTTCTATTGTGGCTATAATATCATCAGATTTAATAATAATATATTCTTCATCATCGAAGGTAACTTCTTGACCAGAATATTTATCTATTAATATAAGATCTCCTATTTTTACAGGGATCTCTATAATTTTTCCAGATTCAGTTTTTTTCCCAGGTCCGATTGCTATAACTCTTGCAGTTTCTTGTTTTTGTTTTGCTGTATCTGGAATGATTATTCCCCCTTTTAGAGTCTCTTCTGATTCGAGTCTTTTTGCAACTACACGATCTAAAAGAGGTTTAATTTTAACATTAGTTTTTACTGTCATATTTTTTATAACCTCCATTTTTTTTAAACATGGTATTAAAAAATATAAATCATTTCAAGTTTTTTTTCAATATTTTTAGCAATTGAGTTCATAATTAAATTATTTATTTGATATATGTAAAAAGAGATGAATTTTTTATATTGTATACTATTTGTTTTTTTTAATATATTTGGATTTTCAGAAAACTATTTTTGTGATAAAGAGTTTTTTTTAGATATAGATAATCTTTGGTCTTTTTTTGAAGGTAAAAATATTTTTGAAGAGGAAGAGGAGAAGATGTTGTCTAGGAAAGAGTTAGATTTAAAATTTTGTTGGAATATCAATCATATGTATTCATCCTTAGAAAAATGGTATTTAGATTTGGAGAGATTAAAAAAGGATGATTATTATTTAAATATTAATCGTTATAAAAATAAATTGAAAAAATCTGAAAATTATTTATTTAAGACTTTAAAAGGATATTTTAAGTCTATTAGATCCTTAGAAAAATTGTTTACATATGCTCATCTTTTTTTAGATGAAGATTTGGGTAATGATGAAGCTAAAAAAGCTTATAATATTATTATGGATCATATAAGTGATTTTGATGAAAAAACTTCTTGGATAAAGCCGGAGATATTGCAGATAGATAAAAAAAGGTTTGTAAAATATGTTAAAAGTCCTCTTTTAAAAAAATATAAATTTTATCTACTAAAACTTTTAAGAATGAAACCATATACTCTGTCTTTTAAAGAAGAAAAGTTGTTAGCTAGTGTTTTAAAAACATTTAAGACTCCATATAAAGTTTTTTCTTCTTTTAATGATGCTGATATTATTTTTGGGAAAATACAAGATAAAGAGGGTAATTTTTATGAGCTTACCCATGGCAAGTATATAAATTTTTTAAGATCTAGAGATAGAAAACTTAGAAAATCTGCTTTTGAGACCCTCCATAGAAAATTTTTGGATTTTGAAAATACACTTTGTGAATTGATTCAAGGACATATAAGGAATAATGTTTTCCTTTGTAAAATAAAGGGATTTAAAAGTTGTTTAGAAGCTTCCCTTTATCCACATAAAATAGATGTTGCTGTTTATAATAATTTAATAAAAGAAGTTAAAAGTAATATTTCTGTTTTGCATAAATTTGTGAAGATGAAGAAAAAACTTCTGAAATTAAAAAAAATTTATCCTTTTGATTTGTATGCACCAATAATAGAATACTCTAAAAAAAGAATAAATATCGATGAAGCTAAAAAAAAGGTGATGCAATCCGTTTCCTTTTTAGGTGATGAATATAAAAAAGTTTTAAAAGATGGATTAAATAGTGGATGGGTGGATTTTTATGAAACAAAAAGAAAGAGATCAGGAGCATATTCTAGTGGATGTTATGATAGCATGCCATATATTTTAATGAATTTTCATGGTGGAATTAATGATCTTTTAACATTAGCTCATGAAGCTGGGCATAGCATGCATTCATATTTTAGTAATAAAAAGCAATCTTATCATAACTCTTCTTATCCTATATTTCTGGCAGAGATAGCTTCGACATTTAATGAACAATTGATGTTTGACTTTTTAATAAGAAAAGCAAAAATAAAAGAAGAAAAAATTTTTATATTAAATAGTAAAATAGATGCTTTACATGCTACTTTTTTTAGACAAACTTTGTTTGCAGAATTTGAACTAAAAATCCATCAAATGGTTGAAAAAGGTATTCCATTGACTCCTTCTGTTTTAAAAGAACTGTATAAAAGTTTATATAAGGAATATTATGGAGAAGAGCTTGTTTTAGATGAGAATATATCTATTGAATGGGCTAGAATACCCCATTTTTATTATAATTTTTATGTTTATCAATATGCTACAGGGATAAGTGCTGCTATTTTTATGTTTAATTTAGCTAAGAATAATAATAAATATTGCGAAAAATATTTGAAATTTTTACAATCAGGAGGAAGCGACTACCCTCTTGAGATATTAAGGAGAGCAAATGTTGATTTAAAAGATCCTGTTATTATTAAGGAGTTGATCAAATATTTTGATCAACAGATTAATGAGTTGCTTGCAATTATTAAAAAATAATAATGAAAGAAAAAAAAAGAGAAGGTTTTTTTAAGGTTATTAATAGCAAAGGGCTGCATACTAGGCCTTCTACTGAACTCGTTAAATGCGCAGCTTCCTTTAATTCAAAAATAAAACTTAGATATAGAAATTTTGTAGTGAATGGAAAATCTCTTTTAGGAATTTTAATGTTAGCAGCAGGAAGAGGAGCAAAGATAAAAGTAGAAGCTATGGGAGCAGATGCTGATACAGCTGTTAAGACTATTTTAAAACTTGCAAAAAGGCAATTTAATATAAAGTATTGAAAAATTTTATTTTTAATAAATACAGATTTGCATTATGAAAAAAAAAGGATAATGCATATTTTAAAAGATTCTCATAGTAAGTCTATTAAAGAGATTATGGAGAGTTTAAAAACTTCTGAAAAAGGACTCTCCACCATGGAAGCAAAAAAAAGAGAAAAAATATTTGGTCCAAATATTTTTAAAGAAAAAAAAATAAGTTATATAAATATATTTTTTAGACAGTTTGCTAACATATTAGTATATATTTTATTGGTTGCATCTTTAATAGCTCTTTTCTCTGGCAAATGGGTAGATTGTATTGTTATTTTTTCTTTGATTTTGATAAATAGTTTTATTGGATTCTGGCAGGAAGTTAAAGCTGAAGTTTCTATTAAATCTTTAGAAAAACTTACAGAAAGTAAGATGTATGTTGTTAGAGATGGGGAAGGTGTTTTTTTGCCTTCATCTGAAATTGTTCCAGGAGATATTGTAATATTAGAAGAGGGTAGCGCTATAAGCGCTGATTTAAGATTAAGTAGTGGTAATAATCTTTGCGTAGATGAATCTCTTTTAACTGGAGAATCTATTCCTATAGAAAAAGATCATAGAGTTGTTTTAAAAAAAAATACTTCCATTTTTTTTCAAAAAAATATGGTTTTTTCTGGAACTCATGTTATTAGAGGTTCGGGAGAAGCTATTGTTGTAAACACAGGTAAAAATACCTATTTAGCAACGATAGTGGAAAAAGCAAAAGAACCTGCTCCTGATAGTCCTCTTTCTCAAGCTATAAAGTTTTTTGCAAAATATTATTCTGCTTTTTTAATTATCTTATTCATATTAGTAGGAGCATATGGATATTTTCAAAAAAGAGATATAGTAGATGTTTCATATATTTTAATAGCAGAATTAGTATCAGCAGTACCTGAAGGGTTACCTATAGTTGTAACTGTAGTTATGGTTATAGGTGCAATAGCTCTTAGTAAAAAAAAGACTCTAGTAAGACAACTTTTTTCTGTAGAGACGTTAGGTAGTGCAACTGTAGTAGCTTCAGATAAAACGGGGACTATTACTGAGGGGAAATTAAAGGTAAAAAAAGTTTTTTTTATCGATAAGGATAGATTAGAATTAACAGCTCATCTTTGTATTGAAAGCAAAAAAGATCCGATAGATCAAGCTCTTTGGCAATGGAAAAAAAGTGAGGATATATTTTTAAAAAAATATCCTAAAATTTGGGGGTTAGCATTTGATCCTAAAACTAGATTGATGGCTACAGCCCATATTTTAGATGGAAATAAAAAGGTTTTTGTTAAAGGAGCTTTTGAAGAGTTAAAAAAATTAGCAGGAAATCAAAAAGATTTTTTTCAATTAGAAAAAAATATGGAAGAGATGAGTTTAGAAGGTCTTAGAGTTATAGCTTTTGGTGTTGGAGATTTTAAAGATCAAAAGATAGAAAGAGGAAGCATAGATATTGTAGGTATTATTGGATTTTTAGATCCTCCTAAGGAAAGTGTGAAATCAGCGGTTTTTAATGCTAAAAAAGCAAAAATCAGAGTTATAATGATAACAGGAGATCATCCTCTTACTGCTAAGACTGTTGCAAAAGAGGTGGGAATATATAAAGAAGGAGATAAAGTTTTAACAGGAGAGCAAATAGATAAATTATCAGATCAAGATCTTTTTTTTGAATTAAAAAAGACTACTGTATTAGCAAGAATACTTCCAGAGCATAAGTATAGAATTGTTAAAAATTTTCAACAAAATAAAGAGATAGTAGTTGTAAGTGGAGATGGAGTTAATGATGTTCCTGCATTAAAGATAGCAGATCTATCTATTGCGATGGGTGGTGGGACAGAAGCTGCTAAGAGTGTATCTAAGATGATTATCACAGATAATAATTTAAAAGTTATTATAAGTGCGATAAAGAATGGGAGGGTTATAGCTGATAATATTAGAAAAGTTATCTATTACCTTTTATCATCTTCTCTTCAAGAGATTGTGTTTATCTCTTTAGCTATTTTTTCAGGGTTTCCTCTTCCTTTAACACCTATTCAGATACTTTGGATAAATATAGTAACAGATGGAGTCCAAGATAAAGCCTTTCCTTTTGCAAAAGGGGAAGGTGATGTTATGAAAAGATTTCCTAGGAAACCAAGGAAACAGTTTTTTGATTTAAATCAGATATATAGAGTTGGGTTTTATGGACTGATTATGGGATTTATATCTTTTGAATTTTTTAGATATCTTTTAAAGATATATTCTTATGAGATGTCAGTTACAATTATTTTTTCATCGATGGCGGTATCTCAATGGTTAAATGGAATACAGTCTCAAAAGGAAAAAGAACCTTTTTTTAAAAATATAAAAAAAAGCATAACTATTAATCCTTACATATTTTTTTCTATATCTATTGGAATAGTTTTGCAGCTTTTTGCTGTTTATTTAGGAGGAAAATGGTTTTATACTCATCATATGAGTTTAGCGGATTGGAAATATCCTTTAATTGTTTCGATTATTACTTTTTTTGTTGTAGAAATTAGAAAATGGATTGAAGTATTATTTAAAAAAGGTAAAAAAAAATGGATGATATGAAAAAGTTAGCAGCTAAAGCTGCTGTTAAATTAATAAAAAATAGATCTATTTTAGGATTAGGCTCTGGCTCTACAGTATCTTTTTTTATAAAATATTTGATTAAGAGAAAAAAAGAGGGATTAGATGTTAGATGTGTTTCTAGCTCTAAAAAATCTTCTTACTTAGCAAAAAAAGGAGGGATAAAGCTTTTAGATATAAAAAATGTTAAAAAGATAGATATAGTTGTAGATGGAGCTGATGAGATAGATAAAGATAAAAATATGATCAAAGGAGGAGGAGGGGCTCTTTTTAAAGAGAAAATTTTAATAGAGTTTTCAAAAAAAGTTATTATTATAGTTGATGAAACTAAACTAGTAGATAAGTTGGGAAGAAAAAAATTGCCTGTTGAAATTATCCCTTTTGGAGCTAAATTTGTTTTTGAAAAGTTAAAAAAAGAAAGATTTAAGGGAATTTGGAGAGTATGTAAAAAGAATAATTTTATTACTGAAAATGGGAATTTTATATTAGATATTTTTTTAAATAAATTATTGGATAATCCTAAAAAAATACATGATAAGATAAAAGGTATTGTAGGAGTTGTTGAGACTGGATTGTTTTGCGATGTAAATCCTAAGGTAATAATTGGAAGAGAAGAGGGGGGAGTGGATATTTGGTAGTTTGTATTTTAATAATAAGAAATTTTTTTGTATCTTTTTAAAAGATTATGGTAATATGGCGTAATGAGTATTGAAGGAAGTTTACTTAATGATGAAGTTCCAATTACAGTAAAAGCAGAAAACATGATGGGAGGCTGTGATGTTGGTGTTACTACTAATGATATAAGATGTATCGGTTTTTGTTGTACCTATCTTTGTTTAATAATTACAAACATAATTGCAGTAGGAATAGTTTTTATAATTGCATATGGATTAACATTTGTTCCCGCAATTACAAAGCAAGTATCTTTTTTGTCTTCTAGATATCATATTAATAAAATTTTTATTAGAATTATACTTGCTTTGCCAGCAGCTATTTTAATGATTTCTTTCTGTAGGTGTTGTTGTCGTAACAGTTGCTGTTGATTTCTTTAATTAAATAGGTTATTATCTAAAAATTTTTAATGAAAAAATTTTTTATTTAAAGCTAAAACAAAAATATTTCATCTTCATCATTAGTATTATTAGAATCATTGTAAAAAAAAAAACCTGCAAGTGTACTAATAGCTGAAATTGCGATTCCGATCGGTACTATGTTTTTTTAAAAATTGGATTATTTTTTTATAATCGAATTTTGTATTTTTTATATCAAATAATTTGTACTTTTGTGCAACCTCGAAAAAGATTTTTCGAATTTTTTGTCTTTCCTCGGAATCTATATAGGAATTAATATAACTAATTTTATTTTCTATTGATTCTTTTTTCTCTAATCTCCCTGTAACGTATTCTTTTCTTTTTTTCATACCAATTATTTCTCCTATTTGCTTTTCATTATATCCCTCTTTTTTTAATTGTTCTTTATAAGACTTATAATCATCTGGATCACATTTTGTTTTTAGATTTTTTGTAGTTTTTATTTCTTCAAAGGTTTTTAATGGATTTATTCCACCCATCATTTTTGCTCCGTCTAAATGGTCTTTAAATTCTTCAGGGTGATTTTCTTTAAAACTTTTCCATATGATTTTGTAAATAATTAACCACTCATCTACTAACTCATTTATTTTTTTTGTATTTTTCTCATCATTTAAAATTTTTGGATTTTTTGAAATGATTGAATAAAATGTTGTAGAAACACGAAAATCTAGTAGACGTAAATGCTTAAATTTTTCTTTATCTACATATTTTTGATATCTGTTTATTTTGTAATCAAAATGAGCATCTATTACATATGTTGCAGGTGCTGAAATAATGCTTTGATTACGAAGGAATTCTTCTAGTTTTTCTTTAGACTTTTTGAAAATGTTACACTACTCATATTTTTTATCCTTTTTAATTTCAATAATTTCTTCCTTTTTAGAAGATTTAAATTGAGGATTTTTACTGTTCTCTTTTATAAAATATAAAAATTTTGAACATTGTGTGCTTTCTAATTCTAAATTTTCATTTAATAAAATTACAGAGTTAAAAGTTGGATTATATTTAATTACCATAATTAATTCCTCTAAATATTATATAACATTTTCTTTATTTAGTAAAATTAAAAATTTTTTTAAAAATTAAAAAATTTTACCTATGTGAAAATCAGTATGATAGGAGAAAAGTGATAATTGATAAAAAAGACGAAAGAATAGCTATTCAATAACTTATATTTTAAACCCTTTGTACAGGACAAAAAATAATTTGAATACAACAACTCATTAATATGCAATGATATCTCTTATATTACAAAAAAAAAAGGAGTCATCATGAAACACATTAATGAGTTATCAAACATATTAAACAAATACCTAAATTGGAACAAGGCTAGAATTAAATGTCTTGCTCAAATGGT
>LJUH01000032.1 GCA_001303765.1 Chlamydiae bacterium SM23_39 | reverse complement strand
TATAATAAATTTATCTTCTTATATCTTATGCTTTCTTAGTATACACGATTTTTTCAAAAAACAGCAGACTTAAATTTTATAAAAATATTAAAAAAAGAGCAACATTTCAATTTTTTTTCAAAAATTCAAAAATTTTACTTTAAATTAATTAAAAAAATTCATAAAACATAAAATGTTTAATGTAGGAAAAAAATGAAAAAATTATCTTTTATTATTTTAGCTGTTTTTTTGGCAATAAGTTGTCAAAAAAAAAGAGAAGAAAAAAAAACCTTTAAAATAGGTCTTATCATGTTTCCTAGAACAGTTGATTCTAGGAAAAATGGAGATATACCATCTTCAACTGTAATAAATATGTTATATCAAGGATTAACAACAATTTGTGAAGATAACACTCCTGCACTAGCTTTAGCTGAACGTTATGAATTATCAAAGGATCAAAAAACATACACATTTTATTTAAGAGATGCTAAATGGACAGATGGTAAGCCAGTCACAGCTTATGACTTTGAAAAATCATGGAAAAAAGTGATAGATCCAGATTTTCCTTCACTAACTCCCCAACTTTTTTATTCTATCGTAAATGCAGAAAAAGCACATAAAAGAGAAGTTCCATTAGATGAAGTTGGAGTAAAAGCTATAAATGATAAAACTTTAGTGGTAAAATTAAAACATCCTACTCCCTATTTTTTAACACTTATATCCTTCAACGCTTTTTTTGCTGTACCAACTCATATTGCTGATAAACTAGACGAAATTGTAAACCATAATCCTCAAGATTTAATATGCAACGGTCCTTTTAAATTAAAAAGATGGGATTATAATGATAAAATAATTGTAGAAAAAAATGAAAGTTATTGGAATGCAAAAAATGTCTTTTTAAATTCAGTACATATAAGCATAGTAAAAGATGAAAATACTATCTTACAAATGTATGAAAATAATGAATTAGACTACATTGGAGCATATGTTGCACCTATTCCTATAGATAGCATACCATATGTCCTTAAAGATCCCAACCATAGGTTAAGTGAAATTGGGGCAACTACTTTTTGTGCTTTTAATCTTGAAAAATTTCCTTTTAATAATAAAAACATGAGAAAAGCTTTTGGTTATGCCATAAATAGAGCAAAAATAGTTAAAAATATTATTCAAGCAAATGATAGAATAGCAACAAGATGTATTCCACCTATTTTAATGAATGACAAAGATTTTAAATTATATGAAGATAATGATATAGAAGGGGCAAAAAAACATTTCGAAAAAGGTTTAAAAGAACTAAATATAACAAGAAAAGATCTTAAAATAACTTTTACACATAGCACAGAACTTTTAACTAAAAAACAAGCCGAAGTACTACAAGAGACCTGGGAAAAAACTTTTAATATAAAGGTTAAGTTAGAACCTTTAGAAAGAAAAGTTTTATATGATAGGTTACATAAAAAACAATTTCAATCAACTTTAGCGATGTGGCTTACCTTTTATCCCGACCCAACAGATATTTTATATAGATTTAAACATAAAATCCATTCTAAAAATTATCCTTGTTGGGAAAATAAAAAATTTATAGAATTATTAGATTATGCTGAAACACTTACAGATCTTCAAAAAAGAGAAAAAACTTTAGAAGAAGCTGAAAGAATATTTATAGAAGACATGCCTATATCTCCTATATACCATCATAATCTTATAACACTTACAAAACCTGATGTAAAAGGCATTTTTATAACTCAAATAGGTGAAGTACATTATGACAAAATATATTTTAAAAAATAAAAAAATTTTAGATATAGAACCCTCTCATACCTGTAAACATATAGATAATTCAAGTTTTAAAATATATTTAAAATCTTTAAAACGTCTTATTGAAAAAATACTTCCAAAAGAATTATTAATTGCTTTTGATTCTAAAAATGAAGACAAAATAGAAAAAGCTTTTGAATCTTTTCAAAAAAAAATCCCATTAATTACCTTATCAGATTTTTCTCCTCCTCCTAGTTTATTTTCTTTTACAATAATTTGCTCTGCAAAATATAGTAATGGTGTTGGAAGATTTGTTATAGATATGCTATGTAAATGGCTTATACCAGGACAAAACCTTGCAGTTTTTGGACATCATTCTTTAAATTTCAAATTTTCCAATTTTAAAAATCACAATTTTTTTCTAGCAGAATTTTTTGTTCATATACCTGAAAAAAATGATTTGGAGATAATAAAAAGAAATATAAAAAAATTCATATATAAATTAAGAATAAATATCTTATCAGTATGTTATGCAAGAAATATCTTACATAACAAAAGTTTATCTTTCGAAGAAAAATCTGCATTAATTTATGAAAATATGTCTATGCTCTTAGATGAAAATACAGATTTAGAAAAAAATGCTTTTGATCAAATGCAACATTTTATGTTTAAAATATCAGCTGAAAAAAATCTTTTCCAAATAAAAGAAAATTTAAATCGTATAATGTTTAAAAAACCCTATTTTACTGACAGATATATTTTTGAAAGTATTTATAATTTAAGTAACCTCTTTCAAGAAAAATTCACAGCTACCCGTGATCCAAAATATGTAAGTAAAATAATCAGTATCTACTATCTACTTAAAAAGGCTTTTTTTAAAAAGATCTATAATTCTCCAAATAAAAGACATCTATCAATAAAAATTATAAAAACAAATACTCAAAAAACAAAAGGTCCAACTAAAATTTTAGGAATATTTCTTTTTATCAATCTTTTAAAAAACACTGAACATTTTGATAAAAACCACCTTTTAAAAGCTTTGAAAAGCTTAAATCTTCAAATACAATATGTGAAAGATTCTTTTATAGAATATAAAAAAGATAATACTATTATTGGCATTTTTTCAGAATTAAAAAAAGAAAATGAAGATCCCTTCTCTTTAACAGAAATAACAACTTTAACAAAACATCTATTAAAAGAAGTGGAGGAGAGAATAGAAACTATGATCAACCCTATTTTTATGCCAAGAAATGAAGAGGAGAATTTTAGAAATATTATTCTTTTAAGTGAACAATTAAAATATGTTAAAGATATAGCTCAAGTAATTATAAGCTATGATAATCAAACAAACACGCATGTCATTTTCAACATAATTTTGGTAAGGCTTTTAAAAAATAATTCCACTCCTATTAAAAATTATTTTCAATATTCTAAAACTTTTTTAACTTTTATTTCTGAAGAGGTAAAAGTTATTGGATATTTAAAGAACAAATATCCTAAAGAAGCAAACATTTTTAAAATTAAACTTAAAAAAAGTTTTTTTTATAGAAAAGATTCTTCATTAGATCTTCAAAAAGCTAGAGAAGTTTTAACCTCCGAGCTTTTTCGAATAATTGGTGATTTCAGGGATTTTAATGGAGGAATTATTTTAAATCAAAATCAAATATTAAAAAAATTAAAACAATTTTTTTTAAAAGATAAAAAAGAATTATTTTTAGAAAATTTCTTTTATTCTATCAAACCTCCAATTATGCAAAATATATTAGATCTACCTATCTTACAAGTTTTTTTCTCTTTATTTACTCAAATATTAAATCAAAAAGAAATACATAAGTTTTATCTAAAAAATATGTCTATGGATAAATATTTTTTAATAGTAATTGGTAGCAGAGATATAAGGTTTAAAGAAAAGATAAACAATGTAATAAACAATTTAAAAATACCATCTTTCGATATTACTTCCTGTTATTTAGAAGAGGATAATATTCACATGATAGGATATGTCTTTAGATCTGATAATCTAGAAAAACACTATTTTTTTTATAATACCATTTTGAATGTTCTACAATTAGAAAAAAAACTCTGTTCAAATAAAGAAAAAGTTAATTTTTCTAATCATGGAAAACCTAAAAAGCATATTTTAAAAACAAGCCTGCAAACAGAACCTTTAACGCTAGACCCAAGAAAAAGTGGGGGGCATATTTCTGATATAATACTGTTTATGTTATTTGAGGGTCTTACTAAATTTAATAAAGATGGTTCTATCTCATTATGTTTAGCAAAAAATTATACAATATCAAAAAACAAAAAAAAATATACATTTTATTTGAAAGACAATATCAAATGGTCTGATGGGAGTGAAATAACTTCATATGATTTTAAAAAATGCTGGGAAAAAATATTAGATCCTCATTTTCCCTCCATATGTACTCATCTATTATATCCTATTGTAAATGCTGAAAAGATAAAACAAGGTAAAAAAGATATAAAATCTTTTGGAGTAAATTGTATAGATGATAAAACTTTAGTTATCAATTTAAACCATCCTACCCCACATTTCTTATCTTTAACATCTTTTTATATTTTCTTCCCCCTACCTTCTCACGTAAAAGATTTTTCCTCTGATCCAGATAAATTTGTATGTAATGGGCCTTTTAAATTAAAAAAATGGATAAAAGATAAAGAAATAATTTTAGAAAAAAATCCTTTTTATCATAATGAAAAAAAAATCTCTTTAGATCTAATAAACATAAGCATAATAGATGATGAAGTACGCAATTTACAAATGTTTGAAAATGAAAAATTAGATTGGATAAATTCTTTAATATCACCAATCCCTCTTGAAAACTCTGCTAATTTAGAAAATCTTTCATCAATAAAAAAAATAGGCGGAACAACTTTTTGTGCTTTCAATGTAGAAAAATTTCCATTTAACAATAAAAATATTAGAAAAGCTTTCAGTTATGCAATAAATAGAAAAGAAATCATTAAAGCATTGTATCAAAATGAAGAACAGATAGCTACGAGATGCATTCCTCCTATCATATATAAAAATAAAAATTTAAATTTAATAAAAGATGATGATCCAATAGAAGCTAAAAAACTTTTTCAAAAAGGTCTTCAAGAGTTAAATATAAACTCCAAAAATTTAAATATTATTTTTACTTTCGACCATATTAACAAAAAACTAGCTGATCTTTTAATAGAAAAATGGGAAAAAATATTTAATATAAAAATAAATTCTGAACCATTAAATAGCAAAGAATCAGTTGTTAGATTACATAAAAAACAATTTCAATTAACTCTCACTTTATGGTCTCTATACTATAATGATCCATTAAATATTTTAGAAAGATTTAAACATAAAAATTATGAAAAAAACTATTCTAATTGGGAAAATAAAAAATATATTTCTCTTTTAGAATCTTCCTATACTAAAAATGATCCAAAAAAGCGAGAAACTATTCTAGAAGAAGCAGAAAAAATATTAATAGAAGAAATCCCTTTATTTCCAATTTATCATCACAACTATTTAATATTAGCAAATAAGAAAATAAAAGAAATATGTTTAGGACCACTTGGAGAAATATATTTAGATGAAATATCTTTTAAAAATAAAAAGGAAATTATTTTATGAAAAACAAAAAAATTTTAAATACTAGCATGCAAGCAGAAGTTTTAACGTTAGACCCTAGAAAAAATGGAGGTCATATCTCTTCGGTTATATTATTTATGTTATTTAATGGACTAACCAAATTTAAAAAAAATGGTTCTATATCTCTATCTCTTGCAAAAAGTTACAAAATATCTAAAGATAAAAAAAAATATATTTTTTATCTAAAAGATAACATTAAATGGTCTGATGGGAAAGAAATAACTTCATATGATTTTAAAAAATGTTGGGAAAAGATACTAATTCCAAGCTTCCCCTCTTTATGCACCCATTTATTATATCCTATAGTAAATGCTGAAGAGATAAAAACAGGCAAAAAAAATATCGACTCTCTTGGAGTGGATTGTATGGATGATAAGACTTTAATTATCAATTTAAACCATCCTACCCCATACTTTTTATCTTTAACATCTTTTTATCTTTTTTTCCCCTTCCCCTACCATGTAGAAGATTTTTCATCAGTTAATCCAGAAAAATTTGTATGTAATGGCCCTTTTAAGTTAAAAAAATGGATAAAAAATAAAGAGATAATTTTAGAAAAAAATCCTTTTTATTGGAATAAAAAAAAGATCTCTTTTGATACAATTAATATAAGAATAATCGATGATAAAACACACAATCTTCAAATGTTTGAAAATGGACAATTAGATTGGATAAACTCTTTAATCTCCCCTATCCCTCCAGAAAATATTTCCAAAACAAAAAATATTGGAGGAACAACTTTTTGCACATTTAATACAAAAAAATTTCCCTTTAATAATAAAAATATTAGAAAAGCTTTTAATTGTTCTATAAATAGAGAAGATATAATAAAAAATTTACATCTCAAAAAAGAACAAATAGCAACGAGATGTATTCCTCCTGTTATGTGTAAAAATAAAAATTTAAATCTAATAAAAGATAATGATATCACCACAGCTAAAGAACTTTTTAAAAAAGGAATACAAGAATTAAATATAAATAGTAAAAACTTAAAAATTATTTTGACTTTTGAAAATACTTATAAAAAACTAGCTGATCTTTTAAAAAATAGATGGGAAAAGTTATTCAATATAAAAATAAGTCTTGAACCATTAAATGCAAAAAATGCAATAGTTAGACTGCATAAAAAACAATTTCAAATAGCAATAACAATGTGGTCATTATTTTATGATGATCCTTTAAACATTTTAGAAAGATTTAAACATAAAAATTATGAAAAAAACTATTCTAATTGGGAAAATCAAAAATATATTTCACTTTTAGAATCCTTACATACCAAAAAAAATAAAAAGGCAAAAAAATTTATTTTAAAAGAAGCTGAAAAATTATTAATAGAAGAAAATCCTATATCTCCAATATACCACCATAATTATTTGATTCTCAAAAATAAAAAAACAAAAAAAATATTTTTAGGTCCTCTTGGAGAAATAATATTTTAAAAAAAAGTATGATAAAAAACATCTTTTAAGGTATTTAAGAAATAAGATGAAAAATAATTATGTCTTAAAAACATTTTTTATTTTCTGTTTCTCTTTTTTATTGGTATATAGTGGTTTTTATGCTACTAAATTGTTAAAAAATGAAAAAAATATAATCAGAGCAGAAATAGCTGTATTTGATGATCTAACAGATCCAAATGGAAAAATAATAGAAGTAAAATTAGATGATGTTAATTTAATCTTAAAACCTGCTGATCCTTCAGGAAGCAGAGGATCCTCTTTTTTTCAATTATTTCCAGGTAAACATGTCTTAAAATGGACTGTTCAAAATAACAAATACAAGTGGCCAAGATATACCAAATACAAAAAAGAGATTAAATTAAAAAAAACAGACCAATGGATTCACATAAGAATAGAAGGAAGAAATCTAATTATTAGTTAGCCATATAAAAACTTTTTCTACTATTTTTTTTGAAAAAAGCATAGATGCATGTCCCAAGTCTTCCACTAAAAAAGATGGTTTTTTATCCAAAATTGCTGATTGATAAGGAATAACCACTTGATCTAAAGTTGTGGCTATATTAAAAGTTCTAATCTTGTTTTCTTTTAAAATATCCTTTTTTAAAGAGATAGTAAAATTAGATTTATATCTCATCTGCTTAGCACATTCTCCAAATCCTAAGATAGCTGTTTTAGTGCCTTCGAATGGAACACCTATTGATATTATATCTGTAATCTTTACTTTAATATTTTCTTTTAAAGCCAAATACCAAGATATTAATCCCCCCATAGAATGTCCAATTAAGATTATCTCTTTAAGACCTTTTTTCTTCTCAATCTCTTCTTTAAGTTTTTTTACATATTCTTCTATAGAATGAAAAGGACTTCCTAAATTAACAGTATATATTGGTCCTAAACCTTTTTTATTTAAATAATTTCCAAAAAATGCCCATATATTACTATTATTAAAATATCCATGAACTAAAAAAATTGCTTTCTTATTATTTCTTTCCCATTTCCATACAAATGGAAATAGTAACAAAAAATAGCTACCAAAAAATATGATAACCTCATTTATTTTAATTATTAAAATTTTTAAAAATTTTCTCATCTATTCTAAAAATATATCAAATAAAAACTTTTTTTTTCAATTGATCTATTTTTAGAAAAATGTTTACAAAGAATTTTATTTAAAATAAATAAATAAAAAAGATGTTATTTAAGGATAGAATTGATGCAGCTATATTATTAGCACGTAAACTTATTCAGTACAAAAACAAAAAAAATATAATTTTATTAGCTTTACCAAGAGGCGGTGTTATAATTGGTAAAGAGCTATCCAATATACTAAATCTACCATTAGATATAATATCTCCTAAAAAAATACCTGCACCCTTTCAGAAAGAACTTGCAATAGGAGCTGTATGTCTAGACGAACATATTTTAAATGAAGAATTAATCTCTTCTTTAAACATAGATCTCAATTATATACAAGAAGCTATTAAATTAGAAAAAAAAGAATCAAATAGAAGAATGCAATTATATAGAAAAAATCTTCCACCTTTAAAAATAAATAATAAAACTATTATCTTGATAGATGATGGAATAGCAACAGGAGCTACTATAGAAGTAACAATAAAATATTTAAAAAAATTACATCCAAAAAAAATAATAATAGCTGTACCCGTTGCTCCAAGAGAACAAATCGAAAAATTAAAAACTCAATGCAATGAAGTTATCTCTTTATATACTCCTTTAAATTTTTTTGCTATAGCTCAATTTTATGAAGATTTTAGACAAGTAGAAGATGAGGAGGTTATAAAAATAATCCATGGAGATTGAAATTAAATTAAATAAAGAAAAACTAAAAGGCTTTTTAACAATACCTTTAAAAGCTGCAGGTATAATTCTATTTGCTCATGGTAGTGGTTCAAGCCGTTTTAGTAAAAGAAATCAATTTGTAGCAAATTTTTTTAATAAAAAAGGGATAGCAACTCTACTTTTTGATCTATTAACAGAAAAAGAAGAAGCAAAAGATCAATATAGTTATAAATTCAGATTTGATATAGATTTACTCTCTAAAAGACTAATAATAGCAACAAAATGGGTAGAAAAAAATATTAAAAAATTAAAAATAGGATATTTTGGTTCTAGCACAGGAGCTTCAGCTGCTTTAATAGCTGCTTCAAAAATAAAAAATGTTAAAGCAATCGTTTCACGAGGAGGAAGAGTAGATCTGTCTTTAAAATATATTCCAAATATATCTGCACCCACTCTTTTAATAATTGGAGGAAATGATCAAGTTATTATAGATTTAAGCAAAAAAGCATATGAAAAACTAAGCTGTATAAAAAAAATAGAGATTATAGAGGGTGCAGGACATCTTTTTGAAGAAAACAATGCTTTAGAAAAAGTAGCATTTCTTTCTGCAAATTGGTTCTTAAAATATTTAAAATAAATTTTTTGTTTTCTCTTCTATCTCTTTATCTAAATAAAAAGAGATACTAGGATATTTTTTTTTAACCCACAATCTTAAAAACTTTGTAGATTTTAAGATCTCTTTTTTAAAATTTTTTTTATTTTTTAATTTATCATCTTTAAAAAGTTTTCCTATATCTATAATCTTTGCCTTATCCTTTATAAATCCAATATTAGTTTCAACATTTAAATCATCATCTGAAACACATTTTTTTGCTCTTAAAATAAATAGATCTAACACATTGTTTAATCTCTTTTTCAATAATTCTTCTCCACCTTCCATATAACATCTTTCAAGAGAAGGATAAATAGGATCTATCTTTTTTTGAACAAAAAAAACAGTTTTATCTAAATCAATTTTAAAAGGTTGTCCATATTTAGATATAATTTGAATCTTTTTTTTTATTTTATACATATCATTCAAATGGATATAAATAATAGCTGCTTCATCTTTTAATCTATTAAATGCTAATTTTATGCTTCCAAAAGTTAAGGGATATCTTTTATTTTTTCTCTCAATACTTTTTTTAACAAAATTTATAAATGAGAATTTTTTTAAAATATAGATAGGACAAATATTATTATAATTAATAAATTTAATAACATATTTTTTATCTTCACTTTCAAAAACAAAAAACTGTCTTCCCCTTCCTAAATAGGTAAATTTTTGAGAAAAAATTTTTTCATAATCTTCAAAATTTTTATTCGAATAATTTTTATTATTAAAATTAAAAATGATTTTTGTAGTCCTAAATCCATCGGTTCTGCTTTCAGAAAAAAAATATAAAAAAGCTAAAAAAAATATATATCCTATTTTTCTAACCATACTATCTCTTTTCTTTTCACCTCTTCAAAAAAGGGTAAATATCTATCTCCTTTTTCTCTTAAAAATTTTTCTAATTCATAAGAACATTTAAAAAAGGTTTTTCTTAAAATTTTTTTATCAGAATTTTTTAAAAAACTACCTACATCTATAATCACAAAATCATTATTTTCGCATCCTGAATTTCTTATTAAATTTAAAATATCTATGTTTGTTATATTTTTTCTCAACATATAAGAAATAGAACCAAAAAATGATTTTATTATTTTTTTATTATTTTCATCATTAAATTTAAAAAAAACATCTTTCAAATTATTTTCTTTTTTTTGAAGAATAAACCCCACCTTATCTAATTCCACCTCATGATCTATCTTTAAACTATCTCTTATAACAACTTTTTTTTTCAAAAAATCTGTTTGATTTAGATGGATATATACAACCTTTGTAATATCTTTTAAATCCTCATAAGCTATCTTATAACTATTCATAGCTCTTTCATATCTCTCTTTTTTTTCTTTTAAAAGAGAGATCTGATTTTTTGAAAGAATTTTCAAATAGGATAAGATCTCAGCCCAAAGGGGATATCTATATTTATGATACCTTATAAATTTTAAAACATATTTCTTATCTTCACTTTCAAAAACAAAACATTGCCTTCCCTTCGATAAATAAAAAAATTTCTGATTTAAAATAGGTAAATATTTTGAAAAATCCTCATTTATCTCTAAATCCCTTCTAAAATCAGGATTGTAAAATATTTTTTTTATATTAAATCCAGAAGTTAAAAAATATTTACTCTCTACGATAAAGATTAGTAAACAAATAGAAAAAAAAATTTTTTTCATCCCTTATCCTTAAAAGATTTTTCTAAAACAATTTTTGACCTATTATCTATATAATCATATAAAAAAGGAGCTCTTTTTTCCGCCCATCTCTTTAATCTCCTAGTAAAATGTTCAAATTCTTTCTCCATTCCTTTTTTAGTTTTTATTATATCTTTTTTTCTATATCCTCCCACATCGATCTCAAAGATAAAATTATCAATATGCCCCATATTTCTTATATATCCACTATGATCCACATTTTTTATTCCTTTCAAACATCTATCTCTCATAACTTCAAAATATTCATCTATCAAAATTTTAGCTCTATCTAAATCTTTATCTCTTACACATTCCATAAGTGTAAAAGATAATTTCTCTACTCTTCTCTGCACTATATAATGCATCTTATCTAAATCGATATGCCAATATTGACCTAATCTATCTTTTACTTTTAATTTTCTTTTTATATGATCTGTCCTACCTAAATGCATATATATAATAGCTGTTCTATATCCCCAATCATTAAAAGCCATTAGATAACTATTATGAGCTGTTTTTATCCTAAATTTTTTATAATCAACAACATTATTCTTATAAATCTTCCCCCTTTTAAAAAAATCTAAAAAATTAATCCAAAAAGGAGGTTGATATTTATGATACCTTAAAAACTTAATAACATATTTTTTATCTTCACTCTCAAAAACATAAACTTGACACCCTTTATCCAAAAAATGGTAATTTTGATTAAAAATCTTAAAAAAATCTTTTTTTAATGATTCAGGGGTTTCTTTTTTAAAACACTCACAATCTTTGGGAGGTAATATTTTATTAGTTCTAAATCCTCCTGTTAAAATATGCCATCCCTTAGCTACAAAAAAAACAAAAAAAATAGTAATACATATAATAAAAATTTTTTTAATCATAAAATTACGCTATCATCTTTTAAAGATAACTAAAATTCTTTACAAAAATCAAACTTTATATGATATAAAAGTAATATAAAGAAAATAATTTAATGACGTATTATATAACAATCTTCTTATCAATATTTTATCTAACCTCAAATTTTTCTTTACAAGCTTCTATTATAAAAATAATTCCAACAAAGGATAAAAAGACATATGCTGAGCTTCCTGGAAATAATAAAGAAGATAGAGAAAAAATAGAAAAACTTATAATATTAATAGGTTCTCATGGAAAAATATCTCTTTTAATGCATCATCAAAAAGAAGCTAGGAAATTGGGGAAAGAGCTAGAACATGTTCATCCTCTTCAGTTTTTAGGCTGTATCTTTTCCAATAAAAAATTAAAACCTTATATGGAAGATATTGATAATGATTTTTTTAAATGGAGTAATTTTATTAAAGGGTTATCAACCAATTTAGAGCATGAATATATAAAAAATAATTTAATAAAATATTTAGATGATTTTGCAAAAGAGATAAATATACCTAGGGAATATATCGAATCTTATATAAAAAATAGAGACTGGAAAGGGTTAGTAAAATTTTTAATTTACACTCCTTAAATTCTTTTTAATAATTAATAACTTTATTTACAATAATTATATAATTAGCTATAATTAATTATATATTTGGTGAATTATGTCATTACGATTAAATCTTCTTAATTTTAAAAATGTTAATACACTTTACAAGGAAACATTAAAAGAATATTTTTACAAAAATTTTAATCAATCTGCATCAAAAATAAAATGCATTGTTCAACAGATATTTCAACCAATTTCTCAACTGTTTGCTATTTTAGCTAAGTTTTTACCAAAAAAATGCTTGCCATTGCAAAACCAAAAAATACACACCCTAAATCAGAAAAACCCTACTAAAAACCCTACTAATGACAGACCCAATCCCTCCAATAATTCAACTCCAATTACTTTGAAGCTAAAAGAAAAGCATCAAGAAAATTCTCCTTTCTATTATCCTCCTATGACTATGACTGAAAATATTTCTTCAAAAGTAAAAACTAATGAGAAAACTTTGACTACTTTGACTAAAAAAGACGAATATTATGAAAAAATTCATTGTAGTGATCAGGAAAAAGAAGATTTTATAAGCTTATTCAATGAGGGACTTAAAAGTTTAGTAAATGAACAAAAAAAAGTAATTTTGAATATATTTAAAATTCTAAAATTATTACCAATATTAATAAAAAAGGGCATTCATTTAAATGAACAAAGAAATAAAAAGACTTACCAATTAGAAGGTGGATTACATCTTTTTAAAGTATTTGAAATAATTTTTTCAGATGAAAATAGAAAAAAAGAACTACAAGAAATTTTCAAAAAAAATACAAATAAAATAGAAAACGTTTTTAATAATGGTATTATAAAAAAATTTATTATTAAGCCGAAAATGAATACATATATAAGCAATACAAAATACGATTTTTTACCTCAGGGATTTCTACTGAATGAATCTCGTAATCTTTTACGTGGTTTAGCAAAAGCATTAAAGATAAAATATGAAAATTTAAAAGAAAAATTTGAGAAATTAGTAGAAGACCAAAATTGGCTTGATTTTTTTGTTTTTCTAGTATCAGAAAAAATGATAGAAGATAAACCATCTATATCTTCTGTAAAAGAAAGTCCCAAAAAACTAGTACAAATATCTCAAATAGATCTAAAAAATCTGGAGAAAATTTTTTCAAATAATTCAATAAAGGGACTGTTGCATTTTAAATAGACTATCAAAATAAAAATTGATAAAATTTATTTTAATTTTATCAAGGAGTTTTTTATGAAATCACAAGTAATCATGGTAAGTTTAGACGAGTTAGTTTCAAAAGATCATGCCTATAGAAAGTTTAATGATTTGTTAAATTTTAAATTTATAGAAAAAGAATTAAAGCAAATAGAAAAAGAGGGTCCTTACAAAGGCTATGGAGTATTAAAATTGTTCAAGTGTCTATTATTGCAATTTTTAGAAGATTTATCAGATAGAGAATTAGAGAGATTTCTTCAAGAGAATACTTCAGCAAAATGGTTTTGTGATTTTGAAATAACAGGAAAAACTCCTAATTTTACAGTTTTTTCTAGAATGCGTCAACGAATAGGAACTTCTAAATTATCTAAAATATTTCAAATATTACGAGATCAACTTAAATCGCACGGATATATGAATGAGGTTTTTAATTTTGTAGATGCATCACATCTAATATCAAAAGCTAATTTATGGAAAGAAAGAGATAAAGCTATAAAAGCAAAATATGACAAACTTAACAA
>LJUH01000031.1 GCA_001303765.1 Chlamydiae bacterium SM23_39 | reverse complement strand
CCAAAGTTATGTTCAAAATTATATCCTTGATTTTTGAGAAAAATATAGATCTTAAAATAGTAAATAAAAATTTTAATTATGGAAGAACTATCTCTATTTCTTTTAAAAAATAAAAAATTTATATTTTTTCATTTCTTATAATTTTTCCGGGAATTGCTGATAAATTAATTTTGCTAAAAATATCGAATTATGATAACATAATAATTATGATAAATAGTAGTAGCAATAAAAACCTATATTCTTTACCGAAAGAAATGTTTTGGGAAATATCCAAATTTTTAAACTTCAAAGAGATAATGGCATTTGCCAAAACTTGTAGATGTTATTACAATGAATCAAAAAACGAAAAATTTTGGACAGAACAATTAAAGAAATTTAATTTTGAAGACTTAGAATCAATATTAAATCTAAATACTAATACTACCTTAAAATCACTTCTTAAAGATTTTAAGCTTCCTCAACAAGTATTAATAGCTAATTTGATATCGCAAAATTTGATATCGCAAATTGATCCTAAAAATACTTTAAATAATTTAATAGCAGTCATATCCATAATACAAATTATTAAGATGAAACCAAAAACTATTGAGTATTCGGAGTTTCCTTTATTCATAAAAATAGCTCAAAAATATATAAAAGACCCCGTGAATACCGCAATTAACATCACACGCATAATCGCAGACATAATTGGTAGTAAGCTATAAACAAATTGCCCAAAAATATCTTTGTACAGGACAAAAAATAATTTGAATACAATAACTCATTAATGTATTTCATGACTTTGTACAGGACAAAAATTTTTACAAACATAAATAAGTCCCTTTACCATAATATGTTGTCTCGAGAAATAGAATTAAAAATTATATGCCGATAAAGGATATATTTCTAATTCTCTTTTTAAAAAATTATACAAAAAAGGCCTTAAACTTTTTACAACATTAAGATCAAATATGAAAAATAAATTTATTTCATTAATTGATAAAATCCTTCTTAGAAAACATTCTATAATGAAACTATCAATGATCAATTAAAAAATATTCCTCAAGTAGAACATTCAAGACACAGAAGCATTATAAATTTTTTTATAAATTTATTGGCAGGATTAGCGGCATATACATATCAAAAAAAGAACTCTTCTATAAATCTTACACATATGTTACTGGCTTGTTAGAAAAATCAAAACTGAGATTAATAACTAGATAATAGTTATCCTATACACAATAAATGACATTAAATAAGCAAAAGCAATAAGAAAGATAAACTGAAAAACTGCATATCTTACTTTCCCTGTCTCTTTTTTTGTCATTGCAACTGTTGCTATACACGGAGCGCTTATTAAAACAAAGAAAAGAAGAGATAAAGCAACTGGAATAGAATAACTTTCTTTAATTCTTTCTCTTAAAACACCCTCTCCATCATCTTCAGCAGCAAAAATAATGCTTAATTGGCTTACAAAAATCTCTTTTGCTGAAAGAGCTCCAATTAAAGCAGTATCTATCTTCCAATCAAATCCAATAGGTCTAAATATAGGTTCTAAAATATATCCAATCCTTCCAATGTAAGAATTATGCAACTTTATTTTTCTCTCTTCTTTTTTTATTTTTTCAACTTTTCTATTATATGTCTCTTGTTCTTTCATTATCTTTTTTTTAAAAAAATCAGATTTTATTTTTTTGCTTATATCTATTTTATAATTTTTAATAAACTCTTGCTTTTTACTTTGAATGTTAAATTCTTCAATAGCTTCTCTGTTATCTCCTAACTTTTTTACCATCTCTACTTTTAACTTTTTGATCTCTTTTTTAAAATTTTCTTCTATTTTTTTATCTCTTGGATAGAGTGTCAAGATCCATAGAATAAAAGATCCTAATAAAATAATAGTTCCAGCTTTTTTTAAATAAAGCCATCCTTTAAAAAAAAGATCATAAAAAATATTTTTTAAAGAGGGAATTTGATAATTAGGCATCTCCATAATAAATTGAATACTTTTTCCTTTAAAAATCGTTTTTTTTAAAATTTTTATAAAAACAATAGCTAAAACTATTCCAAAAAAATATAAGGAGAATAAAACTAACCCACTCATCATAGGAGAAAAAAAAGCTGGTATTATAAGAGTAAAAACGACAAGTTTTGCACTACAACATATAAAAGGTAAAGCTAAAATAGTAGTAAATCTATCTTTTCTGTTCTCTAAAATACGAGTAGACATAACTGCTGGAACAGTACATCCAAATCCAATAAGTAAAGGTATAAAACTCTTTCCATGAAGTCCTACCTTATGCATTATCCTATCCATTACAAATGCTGCTCTAGCCATATATCCACTCTCCTCTAATAAGGAAAGAGAAAAAAATAAAAGTAGAATATTAGGTAAAAAAAGTATAACAGATCCTACTCCCGTTATAACTCCATCTAATAGAAAAGATCTAAATAAACTATCCGAAATCCAAATATTAGAAATCAAAAAATATATTTTTGAAAAAAATATTTTCAATAAAGCAGTAGGGTAAGCTCCTACTAAAAAGGTAGTTTGAAATACCAAATACATCAAAATAAAAAAAATAGGAATTCCTAAATATTTATTTATTAAAATTTTATCTATTTTATCTGATAAAGTTATTTTTTTTTCTAATTCTCTTTTAACAACATCTTTTACAAGAAAACTTATAAAATAATGTCTTTCATGAGATATTATTTCTTCATATTCTTTATCTTGTTTAATAATATCTTCAAATAACAATTTATTTTGAATATACTGATCTTCTTCTAATAGTTTAATAGCATACCATCTTCTATGTTTTATCTCTTTTAATAGCTCTTCCAACCTTTTAATTTTTTTTTCTATATCTTTTGAAAATCTAACATAGGTACCACTAACTATATTTTTTGTTTGAGACATTAAAAAAACTTTATCTAAAAGATCTTCTATACCCTGTCCCTTATTTGCTATAATCTCAACAATATCTACTTCCAAATAAGAGGAAAGTTTACCTATATCAACCTCTATATTATGAGCTTTTGCTAAATCTATTTTATTACATACTAAAATAATAGGAAGGCCCATTTCCATAAGTTGAGTTGTTAAAAAAAGACTTTTTTCAATATTAGAAAGATCCACTATATTAATAACAACATCACATTTATTTTCTAAAAGATAATTTCTAACAATTCTCTCTTCTTCTACATGAGAACTCAAACTATAAATTCCTGGAAGGTCTACAACAGAAAAAAGAGAGTTTTTATATTTTAAAAAACCCTCTTTTTTTTCTACAGTAACACCTGGATAATTTCCAATTTTTTGTTTTGATTTAGTAAGCCTATTAAAAAGAGTGGATTTCCCACAATTAGGATTACCTACAAGAACTATATTCTTCATACCCTCTCAACTATTATCTTCATAGCTAATCCTCTTCCAACGCTTATTCTACTTCCCTTAACTGATAAAATCAATGGACCAAATTTATCATTTTTAATTATTTTTAAAATAACTCCTACATATAAACCCATCGATATAAGTCTAAGTTTTATCTTTTTTCCCTCTCCTATACTTACTATCTTATAATTTATATTTTCCTTAGCATCTATTAAAAACTGTTTATTCATAAAAAAAGTATAATATAAAATTTCATTTTTTAATAATTTTTCTATAAATTTTTTCTTTTTTATGTAATAAAAAAAATTATATTTTTTAACATTTGATATGTAATTAATTTTTGTAATATTTTTTTTAGGAAATAGATGCATAAAAAATTTTTTTTTATTTTTATTTTTATTTTAAACATAACTTTTGCATATGAAATAAAATTTCATGGAGTAGATTCAAAAGAGATATTAAAAAAAATAAAAGAATCTGCCTTTTTAGAAAAAACTCCTCCTAAATCTATTAAAGCTTTAAGAATAAGAGTAGAAAAAAATATACCTGACATAATAGATATACTACATTTTTTTGGATATTATGATTGTAAGATAATGTACCAATTAGAAAAAAAATTAATAGCAAATATATATATAGAATTAGGGACAAGATATCTTTTAACTACATATGAGATCTCTATAATAGGTGAAAAAAAACCTGATATATCATATAAAACAATTGAGATAAAAATTCCTAGTTATATCACATCCAAAAATCTAATAGATGCAAAAAATAGAATATTAAAATATCTCAATCAAAATGGCTACATCTTAGCTTCAATAAAAAAGCATGATATCAAAGTAGATATGTCTGAAAAAAAAATAGAAGTATTTGTAGAAATAGATAAAGGTCCTCTTTGCCATTTTGGTTCTATAACAATAACTGGACTGAAAAATATTTACCCAAGATATATATATAAAAAAATCTCATGGAAAGAGGGAGAAATATATTCAGAAAAAAAAATATCTGAAACAGAAAAACGTCTTTTAAACACCAATCTATTCACATCCGTTGCAATAACCCATAGCAAAAATCTAGATGAAGAAAACCTTCTTCCCATAAAAATAAGGGTAACAGAAGCAAAACATAAAACCCTGTGTTTAGGAGTAAGTTATGCTACTGTTGATGAATATGGAGCCTTATTTGGATGGACCCATAGAAATATACGAAGAATGGGAGAGATTTTAAATATGCAAGCAGACATATCTAAAAAAGCTTATACAGGCATAGCTTCATATAAAAAACCTGATTTTTTAAAATTTGATCAAGATCTAATAGTTCAAGCTTATGCAATAAGAGAAAAAATCAGAGCTTATTTAGCTTTTACATATGGTGGTGATAGTAAAATATATGATAAGACATTTAAAAAATTTAACTATTCTTATGGACTTAGAACAGAATATATAAATGTAATACATAGTGCAAATAATGGAAAATTTTATCTTGTAGGCTTTCCTTTTGTATTAAGATATAACAATGCAAACCACTTTTTAAATCCAACAAAAGGATATGATATAATTTATAGTATAACACCATTTATAAACACCTCTCATAAAAAGGGGGGATTTACAAAACAAAGAATATCCATCTCCTTATATTATCCCAACATCACAGAGAGATTAGTTTTCGCTATTAGAATGCAATTTGGTTCAATAATAGGTTCTGATGTTTACAAAATACCTATGACCAAACTTTTCCTAGGAGGTTCTGATGATGATTTAAGAGGATACCGTTATAAAACGGTAAGTCCTAGAAATAAAAATGGAGAGATAATAGGAGGGAAAAGTTCTATATACATAACTCTAGAACCTAGATTTAGACTATCCAACACAATAGGCATAGTACCTTTTTTAGATTTAGGAAATATTAGACTTAAAGAATTTCCCACTTTTGAGGGAAAATGGAGAAAATCTTATGGAATAGGCTTGCGTTATTTTACCTTTTTTGGTCCACTAAGATTAGATATAGCCTTCCCATTAGATAGGTATAAAAAAGATGATCCAAAATATCGTTTTTATATAAGTATAGGACAAACATTTTGATGAAAAAACTATTTTTAACTATTTCAATTTTTTTATTTTTAATTTTAGGGACAACTATTTTTATCTTTCAAACAACCTATTTTCAAGAAAAGGTAAAATCTTCGATTTTAAAATATATAAAAGAAAAAAACCTACCGATAGAGATAGGATCTTTAGAAATATCATTTCCTTTAAAATGCAGATTTACAAATCTAAAAATAGAAAAAACTTTGAAAATAGAAAAGGGCGAATTTACAGTAAATATATTTGCTCTTCTTATAAAAAAACTCTCTTTTCCCTATCTAAACATGGAAGAAATAGAGATAGAAAAAAGAGAAAACAATAAACAAAGTTTTACACTTCCTATAAGCATCTCCGTAAATAAATTAAATTTAAAAAACATATATTTTGATTCTCAAATTTTTTCAATAAAAGGTAAGATAGATTTAAAAAAAGATCTAAAAAATATTTTTTTAGATCTAAAAATAACTGAAAAAAAATTAGAAACTTCCTATGTAAATATTTTTTTTAAAGGATCTCAAAAAGATAACACAACTTATTCTATTATAAAAATGAGTTTGGATAATTTTTATTCAAATTCAATATATTTAGAAATCAAATCAGCACCTTCCTTTGAAGAGCTTAAAAATTTCATATTTTCAAAAGAAGAAAAAACTCTATTATTAACTAGTTCAGGTTATCTCTCATCTAAAAAATTAAAAAAATATTTTCAAAAAAAATTTAATACAAATTTCTCTTTAAAATTATCTAATAAATTAGATTTTAATTTTTATGATTTTCAAATAAAAAATAATTTTATAAATATTTTTGGAAATTTTGATATAAAAGATTTTAAAATCCAATCAATAAATTTAAATATAAAATCAAAAAATATAAATATATTTAATCCTTTATTAAAAATTCCTATAAATGGAATTTTTAAAGCAAAACTAAAAAAAATAGATGAAAATATAATTTTTTCTTCAAATATAAAAAATTTTAAAATAAGAGATATAAAAATAAAAAATCATAAAACCATAATCTCTTTAAAAGATAATCTAAAAGAAAAAATTCTATCAGGAAATATCTTAACAACAGCTTTTCTTTTAGAAGAGAACTTGAAAATCAGTTCTGATTTCATCTGGAATATTTTAACTCCCCTATCATTAAAAAATATCTCTATTTCCTCTTCTTCTTTCGAAGGAATGGGGGATATAGAAATAAACAAATTTTTAAAAGGAACATTTAAATCAAAATTTAAAAATCTAAAATTTTTAAAAACAATTTTACAAAACAGATTTAAAGAAAATTTTTCTTCTTTAGAAGGAATATTGGATAGCTCTCTTATCTTCTCCCAAGAAAAAGATATTCAAAATTTATTAATAAACCTTTCATTAAAAGATTATTTCTCAACCTATCTACAGGGAGATAAACTAACGATAGATCTAACAATAAATAACCTTTTCACAAAACCAAAATTTTTTCTCCTAACAAATATAGAAAATTCTAAACATAAATATTTAGATATAAAAAAATTATCTTTAAAAACAGAATTTATAATCGATAATTTAAAAAATCCTTACGAATTTTCTTTAAATTCCTCTTTAAATATAAAATCTTCTGGCTATTGGAACTATTTTTCAAAAAAACTAAAAGTAGAGATGGAAGATACAGAATTATTAATAAAAAAACAAAAGATAAAAGACGAAAATACAGAATTTTTATTTTCCAAAAATCTCCTTATATTAAAAAATCTAAATTTAGAAGGAGAAAACTTTTACTTAAAAACAGATATAGAGATCACAAAAGAAAAAAATAATATCTCTATTACAACTAATAATTTTCCTTTAGATCTACTCTTTCCAAAGTTACCAACAAATTATCTCTTCCCTGGAACAGTTTCTTCCAACATTTTTCTAAAAGATGATGTTGGGAAAATAGATCTTTCTTTAAAAAATTCTAAAATAAATGGTCAAATATATGCTTCTTTAGAAAAAAAAGAATTATCGATAGATGGAAAATTTTTTCAAAACGATAAAAAATTTTTAGATATAGATGGAAAAATTCCTATTATCCTCCAATTTTTTCCCTTTCAACTAAATATAATCAAAAATCTACCTTTGAATATAAACAGCTCTTTAGAAGGAAAAGCTGAAAAATTTTTAAATTTGATAGATTTAAAAAACCATGATTTAACAGGTGATATAAGATCTAATTTTTCTATTTCCAATACTTTAGAAAAGTTAAAAATCAATGGTTTTTTAGAAATTAAAAATGGAACATATGAAAATTATATATCTAATCTTTCTCTAAATGATTTATCGGCTAATTTTATCTTTCAAAAAGATAAAATTATCTTATCTTCATTAAATGGAAAAGGAATAAATGGAGGGACAATATCAGCTACTGGTGAAATACTTGTTAAAAAAAATATACCTTTTTTATTAAATTTTGAATTAAAAGATATATATATTTTACAAAATGAAACAATAAAAGCTAACTCTACAGGAAACATAGAAATCCAAGGAGACAAAAACCAGGCTTTAGCAATTGGTAATTTATTGATAAATAAAGGTAATATAACAATCCCTGAAAAATTACCCTATCAACCTCCAAAACTAGATATCCATTTTATAAATAAACCTCCAAAAACGATAAAAAAAATAAAAAAATTATTTATTTTAAATCTAGACCTAACTCTCTCTACAACCGATTTAATATTTATAAAGGGAAGAGGTCTAACTGCTCAATTAAAAGGAAAGGGAAAAGTTATAGGATCTTCCCAAAACCCATTAATAGATGGAAAACTAGAGTTAATAAAAGGTGATTTCTTATTTTCCGGAAGATCTTTTAAACTTAAAGAGGGAATTTTAATATTTGAAGGAAAACCAGATATTAAACCATATCTATCTATCAAAGCAGAAACAGTTCAAAAAGGTGTTTTACTAATAGCTTCTTTAAAAGGAAAGATAAATGAACTGACACTATCTTTCAGCTCAATTCCTCCTCTTCCATTAAGTTCTATCGTATCTCTTATAATGTTTGGAGAAGAGTTATCATCTATCTCAGCAACACAAGCATTACAAATAACATCCACCTTAGATTCTTTATATAAAGAATCCGAAATAGAAGGGAAACAAAAGACTTTAGGAATAGATAGAGTTGCAGTTGTTTCACCTTCCACCAATGATTTAGAAGATCCAGATAAAGTATCAATACAAATAGGAAAATACGTAACAAAGGGTGTTTTAGTATCCTATTCTCAAGGAACAGAAGAGGGGACATCAAATGCTAGCATTTCAATAGATCTAGGATTAGGTTTTGCCTTAGAATTAGAAACAATTCAGGAAGAGGAGCAAAATAAAGCAACGATAAAGTGGAGTAAAAATTTCTAATTCATTAATTATAAATGACTTATTAGAAAAAAATAAAAATACTGGAAACTATTTATCCTTATTTTTTATACTATAATTTTAATTAAAGGAGTATAAGATGGAAGTTCGATTAGATAATGTTGAACCTAAAAAAGTAGAACCCCCAAAAAACCATTTAAATCCAAAGCTTGCAAGTGTAGTACTTTGTGCCGCAAAAATTGAACAAATGGGCAATGGAGTAATTTCAGAGCTTAAAAAAATAGATGAATATTCTCATCAAAAAAATCTACTTTTAAAGTTAAGATCTAAAGTAGATAAAAATTTTAATAGAGAAAAACTATCAGAAGAAGACAAAAAAATATTATCCTATTTAGAAGAAAAGGGTTTACATGTCTCTTCAAAAGAAGAGATCGATCATCATTTAAGCCATTTAAATCTATTATCAGAGATGGAATTTAGAAAAATACATAACGAGATGTCAGAAAGAGCTTCTTTAGCAACTATAGGTAGACAAATGATTCAAGAGCATGAGCATTTTACAGAAAAACAAATATCCAGATAACTATGACAAATATTTATATTCAGATAATAAATTCTTCAGAAAGAATTCATGATATAACTGAACAAGAGTTTGATGCATTTTATGCAGATATTTCACAAATATCTGCAGGTCAAAAACAGTTTGTTATTGAAAAAATAAATTTAGAAAAAGAAAAAATAAAAAAAGAACAAATAAAAGATTGGGTAAATACCATCGATAAAATAACGCACTATGTTGGATATTCTTTTTCTATAGTAATAGGAGGGACTATACTACCTACAAATCCAATATTAGGTGCATGTGCTATAGCAGGTGGATCTATTGGATTTATAAATAGTCTTTTAAAAGATACTAAAGCTTTAGAAAAAATAACTTCTTTAATAACAAAAAATACAAAATATCAAAAATATATAAATGGTGGTATAGAAGCTGCAGGAACTCTCTCTTCACTTGCTCTCTCTTCAGCAGCTCTAATTATAAATCCTACTACTGTAACAATCTTTGGAAATATATCTAAAATAAAAGAAGTGGGAGAAACTCTTCTTTTAATATCAAAATCTGTATCCAATGCCGCTCATAATGTTATGAAAGCAGATGTACAAAATTATGAACAAAAAATTTTATTTATAGAAAAAAAACAATTTCATCTTAGCTTTGTGTTAAATAATACGCAAGAAGATTTAAAAACTCTTTTTTCCCAAAATCAAAGAATAGGAGAAGTTGTTTCTAGTATGTTTAAAAATAAGGAGTAATTAAGATGGGTAGAATATCAAGATTAATTTTAGATGCCACAACTAACCATGTTGCAGAACAAGAACAATTTCTTGAGCAATTAAAAAAAGAAGTTAAAGAAACAAAAAATAAAATTACTCATTACTATGAAGAGATCGCTTCTCAAACTAGAAAAAAACAAACAAATTATACTCTAGGTAGTGTTACTGGATTTTTACCTATATTAAATTTTGTAATACCAAATGAAACTATTAAAAAAATCATAAAAATGATATGTTCTTCTACAAAAAATTTCCCAGAAATTTTAAATACAAACAATGATGCAGCTATCTCTTTATACACTGGGAAACGTTCAATAGAAGAATTTGCTTTAAGAAGTAATGCAGAAGATTTATCCAGAATTTTAAATGAGATTTCTAAAATATCTGAACTTGCTTTACAATTAATAAGAGCTGATAATAGTTAAAACTGATTTACAATGAAAAATCGATAAAAATATTTTTTATCTTATCTTTTTTGCTATCTAAAAAAGCTAAAAAAGAACATATCCTATCGACAGCTTCTGAATCTACTCCCCTTTCTCTTATCAACAAAGGTGATGAATATAAAAGCCAAAAAAGTAACTCTTTATCAATTTTTTCCCCTTTTAACATTTTCATAAAAGCATAAAAAGAGCCATTTTGACAGGAAGAAACATCTAATCCATCTTTAGAGCTAAAACTAATGCTTTTAGGATTTATCTTTATTATAATTTTTAAAATCAAAAAATGATAAAAAATCTCTATGAAATCCATTCTTTCTTGCCTAGAAAGATCTTTTTTAGAAAAAAATAAAATTTTATGAATTTGATCTATATCTTTTACTATATTTTCTATTAAAATCTCTTTAGGAAAAGAAAAATATTTTTCCTCTAAAATTCTTTTCTTAAATTCTTTTTCAAAATTTAAAAAAGAGCTTTCCTTTTCAAAGATTTTATTTTGATAATAAAAATCTGAATTTTTATCTATAGATACAATATCTATTTTAGATTTAAATTCTGCTCTATTCTCAATATTTTCTAAAGCTTCCACTCTAGCATGATCTATCAATGAATTCTTATCTTGAAAATTAAAAATAATATGTTTCCCTTCAAGAACACTTAAAAATCCTTTAAACTCTTCCAATACAACTGCTTTTAATAAATTTTCTTGCCTTGTAGGAGAGGGAAGATGCAAAACATCAATTTTATTATCTATATCATACAATTTGGTAGGAATATTACCTTGCAATATAGGATCAAATCCTACAATATCTTCTTCTAAAACCTCTATAATTTTTTTCAATGGTCCATTAGGATATTTTTTTAAAGTCTGTTTTAAATTATCATCTCTTCTTAAAATTTCATTCCATAATGTCTCATCTTCTTTCTGATAATTCATTAATTTATGTATATATCCTGTTATCTCTTCTTTAACTCCTGATATTCTATTAAAAAATGAAAAAGATATTTTATGCAATAAATCTATTAAAAATGGTTTTTTCCCTTTATATTCAAATGATTCAACATACTCATCAGTGTTATAACCTTCTCTTAAAAAAAGTTGGAAATCTCTAAAATAGGAAATGCAAGATTTTTTTTCTTTCTTATATAATGAAAGATTCTTATAATTAGATGCTAACATTAAAGCAATTACAGCTTTACTTATAGAAGCTGCTAATTTATTTTTTTTTAAATTAAATTTCATCTGATAAAATTTTAATAATTCACTTTTTAATATATTAAGAATTTGACAAGCAACTACCTGCATATCTTTATCATTAAAATCCCTTATCTTTAAAGAAAAATCCTCTTTTTTTAAAAAAGCTTCATCATATCCAAAAAAAAGTTTAATATTTTTTGTTAAATCGAAAGATATAAGAGGTTTATCATTTTCATCTCTTAACTGAAATAATTCATAATGTTGATCTCTAAAAATACTTTCTAAATTATTTATTCCGCTTTTATCTAAATCTAAACCCCTTACCTCTTCATCTTGCACCCATCCCTTTTCCCAATCATAATCCCCTTCTAATCCCTCTGGAAAATGTGGTAAGATATTTTTAATATAAAATTCTCTTAATTTATTGAATTCCTCGCTTTTTTGAAATTCTATTTCTTTATTAAAAAGATGAAAAAATTCTTTTAATTTAAAGGTAGCTTCTAATGCAATAAGCATCACTGATTTAATTCCTTCTTTAAAAGAAATATCCTTCCAATCAGTTTTAGGATCTTTACAGATTTCTTCCAAATATTTTAAAAGTGTGCGATATGATGGTTTTATATGTTCCACAAAATCTATTGGATCTTCTGGATAAAGCCACTCAATCTCTTTATATGAAAAATCTTCTTCTCTCGTAGTTATTTTTTTATCTTTTAAAATTCCAACAGCTGTCTTCTCATCGACATCCATTTCAGAAATAGTAGTTAAATTCATAATAGCTTCTTCTGCTGTCAACCCCTCTTCATATATCTTTTTTAAAGCTAACTTCATATTATCTCTTTAATTTAATTATTATAATTTAATTATATTTAAATCAAATAAAGAATAATATTTTAAAATAAATCTTTATGATAATTAATTAAAATAATTAAAATAAAATTAGAGGAAGGTTTAAATATAATGTTCCGTTCAGCAATTGCTCCTATCTCAAGTATGATCATTTTAATAATGGGTAATGCTTTTTTCATAACTTATACCTCTATCAGACTCAATCTAGAGGGACACTCAGTAAAATTAATAGGATATGTTACCTCAGCATATTTTGCTGGATTACTTGTAGGATCTTTAAAAAGCAGCAAATTAATAGAAAGAGTTGGTCATATTCGTGCATATGCAGCTTTTGCTGCTATTTTATCAATACTTCCCATGATACAAGCTAACCTTCAACTAGCTTGGACATGGATAGTAATTCGTTTTTTAGTAGGATTTTTTATTGCAGGATTATTCATTAATATAGAAAGTTGGTTACTTGGAATATCTGCTCAAGATAATAAAGGAAAAATATTTGCTATCTATATGACTTCTTACTATGCTTCTCAAGGAATAGCACAGTTTTTTTTAAATATCTCAAACCCTACTAGTATAATGCCTTTTGTCGTAATAATGATCCTAAGTGCACTATCTATCATACCAGTATGTATTACAAAAATATCTGCTCCTATTATAAAAGAGCCCTCTTATTTAAATATATCTAAGTTGATTAAAATCACCCCTTTAGGAGTCATCGCTTGCGCATTTGCTGGTTTTATTTCAGGTCCTGTATATGGACTTTTTCCTGTTTACGCAGAAAAACTAGGACTCTCCATCCCTCAAATATCTCAAGTCATCGGGATAACAATATTCAGTGGACTTATCTTTCAATTCCCATTGGGACAACTTTCAGATCATATTGATAGAAGAAAAGTAATAATATTTATAAGTTTTGCTCTTCTCGTTATTGCATTTTTAAATGTTTTAAATTCAGTATATTCATTTCTACCAATATTACTATTATTTGCTACTTTTGGAGGGTTTTCATTTACAATATATCCTTTAAGTTTAAGCCATGCTAGCGATGTTATAGAACAAAAAGATTTAGTATCTGCTACAGCAGGATTGGTTTTAATATATAGCATTGGAGCCATAATAGGTCCTATTATCGCATCTTATAGCATAAATTTTTTTGGAGGAAAGGGATTATTTATCTATCTATCAACAATGGCTTTACTACTAGTAATATACTCCTTATATCAAGTAATAAAAAAATCTCCCATTCCCAAAGATAAAAAAGTTCAATATACAAATATTCCAAGTACAACATTAATATGCTCAAAACTTGACAGTAAATCAAAAAAAGAATAAAAAATAATAGGGAGGGAAAAAATGAAAAAACTTTCAAAATTATTTCCTTTTAGATTTCCATTTTTTTTAGATGAAGAAGAATGGGAATTAGAGAAAGAACCATCAGGTCTTTCAATAAGTGAAGATGAAAAAAATTTTTATGTAGAAGCTGCTCTACCAGGAATGAAATTAGATGAGATTGAAATAACTTTAGACAATGATATCTTAAGGATTAAAGGAGAAAAAAAAGAAGAGGATAAAAGTAAAAAATATTATAGAAAAGCATCTAGCTCTTTTTATTATAAGGTAATTCTTCCAGGACCTATCGATAAATCAAAAGAACCTGAAGCTACTTATGAAAATGGTATAATGAAGATTGTATTTCCTAAAGCTTCTGAATATAAACCTAAGAAAATTACAATTAAAAAATCTTAAATGTAATAATTAAGATATATTTTATTTTTTTAAGTTTTTATTAACCCGCTATAATAAATTTATCTTCTTATATCGTATGCTTTCTTAGTATACACGATTTTTTCAAAAAACAGCAGACTTAAA
>LJUH01000004.1 GCA_001303765.1 Chlamydiae bacterium SM23_39 | reverse complement strand
CATAGGATTTTTTATTTTAATATATTAAGAAATGTTTGATGAATTTTTCAATAAATTTTTTTAAAATGCAAAAAACTTTCAGAGAAAATTATAAAAATCACAAAATAAAAAAAATTTGACCTGCTCTTCAAAAATTAGACCATTTAAAATGAGAAAAAATTAAACTTTTTAGATCAAGGAAAATATGTGTTATAGTTACAATTTAATTTGACACATGGTCCAAATCTATATTTTTTCCAAAAATTTTTTTTATCGGCAATGAAAGAATGATAAGCTTTATCATCAAAATGTTTTTTAGCTAATGACATATGACAAGAGGGTTATTAAAAAGTTTTACAATTTCTGTTTTATCTATTTCTG
The DNA here is from genome assembly GCA_001303765.1 of Chlamydiae bacterium SM23_39. Lineage (GTDB taxonomy): Bacteria > Chlamydiota > Chlamydiia > Chlamydiales > SM23-39 > SM23-39. The sequence continues at coordinate 41,929 of LJUH01000004.1, read as the reverse complement.
TTAGATGCTTAAATGCAATCATAAATTGATTTTATTATTAAAACTTCATTTTAATAATATTTGAAAAGCTAAAATTTTGTATAAATTTTTTAGAATTTTATATAGGGATTGCAAAGAAAAAGATTTAAATATACTCTAACAATAAAGATATGCTTAGATTTAATGCAAAAATTCCTATATCTATACATCCCTTTTTTTGGGTATTAGCAGGTTTAATAGGATGGTTAAACAGTAGTTCTATAACAGGTATTTTAATTTGGGTTTTAGTTATTGTTTTTTCAGTTTTATTTCATGAATTTGGTCATGCCTTAACTGCAAAATTTTTTGGTCTTCATCCTAGAATAGATTTAGTTGCTATGGGAGGAGTTACTACTTATGAGAGAAAAGATTTAAAATTTTATAAACAATTTCTTATTGTTTTAAATGGTCCTCTTTTTGGTTTTTTATTATTTTTAGTTGCTACTTTTATTTTGTATTTAAATTTTTTTCAAAATATTTACATTGTTAGCTTTTTAAAAATAACACAAATAGTAAATATTTTTTGGAGCATAGTAAATATTTTACCTGTTCTTCCATTAGATGGAGGACAACTTATTAGAATAGCTTTAGAAGCTGCTTTTGGTGTTAAAGGATTTAAAATGTCACTTTTAGTTGGTATGGTAGTAGCTTTGGGGTTTAGTGTTTATTTTTTTATTAGAGGAGCTTTTTTAATTGGAGCTATATTTTTTTTGTTTGGTTTTCAAAGTTTCGATGCGTGGAGGAAATCTAAATTTTTAACATCTGCTGATAGAGATGTAAGGATGGGTGATTTATTAGAAAGAGGAGAAAAAGCTTTAAAAGAGGGCAAAAAAGAAAAAGCTGTTTCTATTTTTGAAAAAATTAGATCTTTTCATAAAAGAGGAATGATATATGATAGTGCTACCTATTTTTTAGCAATGCTTGCCAATGAAAGGGGTGATAAAGAGTTAGCTTATAATCTTCTTTTAGATATAAAAGAAGATCTTTCACCTGATAGCAAATGTTTATTTCATGTTTTATCTTACGAACATAAGAATTATGAAGATGTAATAGAGTTATCTTCTGAATGTTATCAAATGAATCCTTCAGCTGATGTTGCTTTAATAAATGCTAAAGCTTTTGCTTTTCTTAAAAAAGCAAAAGAAGCAGGGGGATGGTTAAATGCAGCAAGTCAATATGAAGATGTTGATATAAATGAAATTTTAAAAGAAGAAGCATTTAAAGAAGTTAGAGAAGATAAAGAGTTTAAAAAATTTTTTAAAGAAGATAAATAGAAAAATCTTTCTGTATAAAAAATCTTACGTGAAATACAGATAAAGTCTGATTTTTTCTCCTTTGTTACTGTAAAAAAAATATATTTTACATAACAAAAGATTTTTTTGTTCAAAAAATTTTTATATCTTCCATCAATTTAATTAAATAGATAAATCCAAAGTTTAGGTGAAAATTTTTTATCTTTTGACAAGATTGTAGAATATCTATAAAATTATCTTTCAAATTTTCAAAGATAAATGAAAGTTTTATTAAAATTGAGGCCTAATGAATCCCAAAAATACCGAATTCAATAAGTTTCGGTCTTTTTTTTGGCCTATTCATAAGCATGAACTTATTAAGTTTGTGCCAATGTTGTTTCTTTTCTTTTTTGTTGCATTCAACTATCACCTTCTTAGAATAGTAAAAGATACTTTAATTATAACAGCTCCTAAGGGTGGGGCTGAAACTCTTCCTTTTTTAAAAGTTTGGTGTATATTACCTTTTGCTATTTTTATGACATTTTTATTTACAAAATTGTCAAATAAATTTAATAGAGAAAAAATTTTTTATATGTTTATAAGCATTTTTTTAATTTTTTATTTAATATTTATTATATTTCTTTATCCTAAAAGAGATGTTCTTGCTCTTAATAGAACTGCTGATTATCTTACAAGTATATTACCAAAAGGATTTAATGGTTTCGTTGCAATAATAAGATATTGGTGTTACTCCTTATTTTACATAATGGCAGAATGTTGGAGCACAATAGTTGTATCTGTTCTTCTCTGGGGATTTGCTAATGATACAATAAAAGTGCCTGAAGCTAAAAGATTTTATGCTTTATTTGGATTAGGTATAAATTCAGCAGGAATATTTGCTGGACAAACTGTTTCTTTGATAACTAAAAAAAATATAAATCTGGTAAGCAATAAATATTTTCAAAGTTCTTGGGATAATACTCTTTTAATAATCATTTCAATTATTTTAATTTTTGGTGTTATCTCTATGATAATACATAGATGGCTTCATAAAAATATTTTTCAGAATAGACAATACTCTAATGAACAAAAAGATTATAAAATGTCTCTTAAAAAAAATATTACATTTATTTTTAAATCTAGATATTTGTTATCAATAGCCCTAATAGTTTTATCTTATAATGTAATAATAAATCTTACTGAAATTCTTTGGAAATCTCAATTAAGAGAACTATTTCCTACTCCTCAACAATATACTAGCTATATGAGTAAAATAACCATATTAATAGGGATCCTTGCTAGCATATCTTCTTATTTTGTGTCAGGTAATGTTATTAGAAGGTTGGGATGGGGAAAAGCAGCTATGATAACCCCCTTAATAATAATATTGACAGCGATAGGATTTTTTTCATTTTTATTTTCAAAACAATTTTTATCCTCTTTTTCTATATTTGGGATGTCTTCTTTAACTCTTTGTGTATTTTTTGGATCCACGCAAAATATATTTAGTAGAGCATGTAAATATACTTTATTTGATGATACAAAAGAGATAGCATTTATACCTTTATCTACAAAAGATAAGATTAAAGGAAAATCAGCTATAGATGGGATAGGATCTAGACTTGGAAAATCTGGAAGTTCTTTTATAATACAACTTTTGCTTATGATGTTTATCACTCCAGCTGCTTGTTCTCCTGTTATTGCTGTTTTAATCTTAATAATAATTCCTATATGGATTTCTTCTATTAGCGTTATAAATAAAAACTTTCAAACTACTCAAAGTAAAATAGAAACTATTTAACTTGTTTTAGTTTTTTCTATAAGTTCCTTGTATTTTTCTTTTAAATGTTTTTTTAAATCTTCTCTTAATCGATTCGCAGTTTCAGGATCTTTTCTTTTTAAATATTCATATCTCACTTGTCCATCTAGATATTTTTCTATTTCAAAGCTAGGTTCTTTAGAATCTAAAACAAATTTTTTATCTTTTTTTCTAGGATCATAGCGATAATTAAACCAATATCCTACTTCTACAGCTTCTTTTTCTTCTTCATGAGATTTCCTCATGCCTTCTCTTATACCATGACTAATACAAGAAGCATATGCTATTATTAAAGATGTACCAGAGTAACTCTCAGCTTCTTTAAAAGCACGAACGACTTGATTTTGATCAGCTCCTAATGCAATAGATGCAACATATACATTTTTATAAGTCATTGCTATCATTCCTAAATCTTTTTTCATAGTTCTTTTGCCTGAAAAAGCAAATTTAGCAATAGACCCTAGAGGTGTTGCTTTAGATGCTTGTCCTCCTGTATTTGAATAAACTTCAGTATCTAAAACTAATATATTTACATCTTTATTCATCGATAAAACATGATCTAATCCTCCAAATCCTATATCATAAGCCCATCCATCTCCTCCTACTATCCATATGGAAGGTTTTACAAAGAGGTCTTTATTCTCTTCTAAAAGAGGGTATTTATTTTTTTCTAAATAAAAATCTATTTTATCTGATAGTTCTCTAGTTTTATCTCCTAAATAAAAATTATCTAACCACTCTTTAAAAAGTTTTTTTAACTCTTCGTCTATCTCTTTATTAATGCTATTTTCAACTATTTTTTTTAGTTGTTCCCTTCTTTTTTCTATTGCTAAAAAAATTCCAAGACCAAACTCAGCATTATCTTCAAAAAGAGAGTTAGCCCAAGCTGGCCCTCTTCCTTTTTCATCTAAAGACCAAGGGATGGAAGGACAAGAAGCTCCCCAAATAGAAGTGCATCCTGTAGCGTTGGCAATTATCATTCTATCTCCAAAAAGTTGTGTGAGAACTTTTAAATAAGGAGTTTCTCCACAACCAGCGCAAGCTCCAGAGAATTCTAAAAGAGGTTTTTTAAATTGAGATCCTTTAACAGTATATTTATTTAAAAGATCTTTTGAAGGTAGGGATCTAGCATATTCAAAAATTTTATGTTCTTTTTCATATATCTCTTTAAAGGGTTTCATTTCCAAAGCTTTTCCCTTAGCTGGACATATCTCTACACAATTACCACATCCTGTACAATCTAATGAAGAAACTTCTATGCTAAAAAGCAAATCTTGCGTATTTGGACCTACAGCTTTTATTCCCTCATATCCTTCAGGAGCTTTTGCAGCTTCTTCTTTAGTCATTAAAAATGGTCTAATAACAGCATGAGGACAAACAAAAGCACATAGACCACATTGAATACATTTTTCTTTTATCCATTTTGGTAAATTTATAGCAAAACCTCTTTTTTCATATTTAGTGGTATCTAAAGGAAAAATTCCTCCAGGAGTAAAAGCACTAACAGGAAGAGAATCTCCCTCATTTCTATTGATGACATCAGCAATATTTTTAATAAAATCGGGTTTTTTTTCTTTTTGTATTTCTTCTATTTTTAATTCTTTCCATGATGAAGGATAGTTTATTTTTTTTAGCCATTCTATCGATAATTTTAAAGCTTTTTTATTTTTTAAAACTACCTCTTCTCCTTTTTTTTCATATTTTTTTTCTATCGATTCTTCTAAATATTTTAATGCTTTATCAAAAGGTATTATATTTATAAGTTTAAAAAATACTGTTTGCATAATTAAATTAATCATTCTTCCCAATCCTATTTTTTCAGATAGAGAGAAAGCATCGATAACATAAAAAGAGAGATTTTTTTCAGCTATCTGTTTTTTAAAATTATTTGAAAGGTTTTTTTCTAATTTTTCCATATTCCAAGAAGTGTTTAAAACAAAAATCGAATTTTCTTTTGCATCATCTAAAAGATTATATTTGTTTATATAAGAGGGATGATGAGATGCTATATAATCTGCTTTTTTTATTAGGTAAGAAGATTTTATGGGATTATCTCCAAATCTTAAATGAGACACTGTTAATCCAAAAGCTTTTTTAGAATCAAAAGCAAAATATCCTTGGATATATTTATCAGTATGATCTCCAATAATCTTTATAGCTTCTTTGTTAGCCCCTACTGTACCATCTCCTCCTAATCCCCAAAATTTACATCTAACAACATTTTCATCTTCTGTTTCTATATCTTTATCTATTTTTAAAGATCTAAAAGTAACATCATCTTCTATTCCAACAGTGAAATGATTTTTTTTATCTAAATTATCAAATACTGATAAGACCATGTTAGGATTAAATTCTTTATCACCTAATCCATAAAGACCAGATACTATTTTCATATTATCTTTTCTATCTATAAAAACATTGCAGATATCTAGATATAGAGGAGCAGCTTCCTCTTTTGTTTTATCCAAGACAGCTATTTTTTTTACACTTTTTGGCATCGCATTTAAAAAATGTTTTTTAGAAAAAGGTCTAAAAAGTCTAACTTTTATAAGACCTATTTTTTCTCCTTTTTTATTTAAATATTTAACTACTTCTTCTACTGTTTCTGCTCCGGAACCCATTATCACTATTATTTTCTCAGCATCTTTATCTCCGATATAATCAAAAAAATTATATTTTCTATTTGTTAATAAAGAAACTTTTTCCATCTCTTTTTCAATAATAGGAATAGCTCTTTCATAAAAGATATTTGAAGCTTCCAATCCTTGAAAATATACATCAGGATTTTGAGCTGTTCCTCTTATATGAGGATGGTTGGGATTTAAAGCTCTTTTCCTATGATTTTGTATATCTTCATTATCAATCAACTTTTTAATATCTTCATAAGAGATCTCATCTATTTTTTGGATCTCATGGGAAGTTCTAAAACCATCAAAAAAATGTAAAAATGGTATTGAGGATTTTAAAGTACTAAGATGGGCTATTAAACTTAAATCCATAACCTCTTGAACGCTTGAAGAAGAGAGTATTGCAAATCCTGTGCTTCTCACAGCCATAACATCTTGATGATCCCCAAAGATAGAAAGAGCATGCCTTGCAAGTGCTCTAGAGGCAACATGAAAGACACATGGCATAAGTTCTCCTGCAATTTTATACATATCAGGAATCATCAATAAAAGGCCTTGGGAAGCTGTAAAAGTAGAACAAAACACACCAGCAGCTAATGAGCCATGCAAAACGCCTGCAGCACCTCCTTCTGATTGCATTTCTATTACAGAAACAATACTGTCAAAAATATTTTTTTTTCCTTCTGCTGCCCACTGGTCTATCAATTCACCCATAGGACTGGAGGGAGTTATTGGATAAATAGCGCAAACTTCTGAAAAAGCATAAGCTATATGGGATGCTGCTATATTCCCATCCATAGTTTTTTTTACCATTTTTTTCTCCTTAAATAATTTTTTTTATATTAACACTATTCTCTATTTTTTAAAATTTCTATCTAGCTTTTAAAAAAGCAAAATAAAAAATCTTTTTAATCGTAGAGCGAAGGGCATGTTGATTTATAAGAATAATTGTTATAAACCCTTAATTACAAAGAGCTTATTAGATATTTTTAGCAGGCGACTCTTTTGTTTGCTAAAAATATTGACAATTCTTTTGTTAAATTATATAATTATTATAAAGTTTTAGGTTAAACATGAAAATAAATATAAATATATTAAGCATACCTCCTTATATTTCAACATCTTGGAGAAATATTCAATCTTTAACCACAGATCAGAATAAAGATCTTGTGGTATTTTTAATTACAGGAGAAAGAATAGTTATTCCTAATTTAGATTTTGAAACGATTTCTAACATTTTTGATACTCATGAAAAGTTTTTAGAACAAAAAAATAAAATTATAGGATTTAAATTACCTATATCTCTTCCAGAAGTAGATGGCTTAGATTCTATGAATTCAATAATGCAACATAATCAATCTCAAAGTAATGCTCCTGATTTACCTAAAGAAGTTATAGAAAAAATATCTTCTATATTTAAAATAATGCAAATAGATGATCAAGAATCTTTACCAAAAGCAGAGCCTCATTGTAATTGTTTCCATTGCCAAATTGCTAGAGCAATTAGAGGAGAATCAAGAGAAAATATAGAAGAGGTATCTGAAGAAGATTTAAAATTTAGAGATTGGGAAATAAAAAAAACAGGAAAAAATTTATATATTGTTACAAATCCTTTAAATAAAGATGAATATTATAATGTATTTTTAGGTAAACCTATTGGATGTACTTGTGGTAAAAAAAACTGTGAACATATAAAAGCAGTTTTAAAAACATAAAAAACTATTGCACTAAAAAAAAAGATTAGCTCTACTATATGGTAAGAAATAATGCAAAAGGAGAGAGCTAATGTTAAAATATTTTTCTATTTTGTTTTTGTTGATCTCAAATTTTATCTTTTCTCAAAATAATGAATATCCCTTTACAGGGAAGGTTAATGCTAATAAAGTAAGAATTAGAACAGAGCCTAATTTAGAAAGTGCAATAATAGAAGAATTAAGTAAAAATGAATTATTGCTAGTAGAAAACATAAAAAATGATTTTTATGTTATAAGACCTCCTCAAAATTCAAAGTTATATATCTCTAAAAATTATGTGAAAGATAATATTGTTATAGCAGATAATGTTAATGTTAGATTAAAACCTAGTTTAGAATCTACAATAGTAGGAACTATTAATAAAAATCAAAAAGTAGAAGGATCTGTTTCTACTGTTTCTAATCAATGGTTAGAAATAACACCTCCCGAAACTATCAATTTTTACATATCAAAAGATTATGTAACAAAGATAGGAGATGAAAGTAGTTATTTTATTTTGATTAAAAGAAAAGAAGAGGTAAATCAACTTTTGAATTCCGCTTTTTTCTTAACTCAAATGGAATGTAAAAAGCCATTTAATGATATGAAACCTGAAAAAGCTATATCTCAATTTGAAGCTATAATAAAAGGATATAGTGATTTTTCTGATCATGTAAAACAAGCAAAAGAAGGGCTTGCTCTTTTAAAAGATACATATCTACAAAAAAAGATTGCATATTTAGAGTCAAAAATGACGCTTTCTTCTAATGAAAAAGATAAAATATTTAAAGAAGTTATTTCGACAAAAGATAATTCTAAACCTAAATCAAAACCTATTTCCAAAAATATTATTTCAAAGAATTTAACCGATAAAATGAAAAAGTGGTTAAAAGAGGAAAAAGATATTTATTTATCTTGGAATACCTATTATCCAAATAAATCGATAGAAGATTTTTATGATGAGCAAAAAGCAAATGCTATAACTTTAAATGGGGTTATTGTTAACTATGATGATCCAGTGAAAAACAAACCTGGTAATTATCTTTTAAAAGGGGAAACTATTCCTATTGCTTATTTATATAGTACGATCGTAGATTTAGAGAAATATTTAGGGAAAAAAGTAAATATTATTGTATCTCCTAGACCTAATAATAATTTTGCTTTTCCAGCATATTTTGTAAACTCTGTAAAAGTGGAATAGTTTTTAAATATTTATTTCTTTTAAAGAGATATTTTTATCACTGGTGATTCCATACTCTTTTAATTGTTTTGCGCTGGTAATAACTTTGGATTCCATAGCAAAAATGGTTTTATTATAACAATCAATAGAATTTTTTAAATGATCTCCTAACTTTTGAAGATGTCCACTCATAAGAGCTATTCTTTCATAGAGTTCTTTCCCACATTTAGATATTTTTTCTGCATTTTTTGAAATATCTTCATTTTTCCAAAAATAATAGATAGCTTTCAAAATAGCGATTAAAGTAGTAGGAGTAGCTAAAATAACGTTATCTTTTGATCCTATTTCTAAAATATCAGGTTCTTCTGAAAGAGCAGCGCTTAGAAAAGATTCTTGAGGTAAAAATAGAATAACATATTCTATTGAGGAGATATGTTTAAAATATTGTTTAGAACTAAGTTCTTTTATATATTTTTTAATAGTTTTAGCATGCATTTTAAATTTCTCTTTTCTTTTTTCTTCATCATCTTCTTCTATAGCTTCTAAATAATAAGAAGTTGGAGTTTTAGCATCTATAACAATATTTTTTCCTTCGGGAAGTTTAACAACAATATCTGGTCTATAAATTTTTTCATCAGAAAAAAGTGTTGGTTGTTCTAAAAAGTCACATTTATTTAACATGCCAGATATTTCCAGAACTCTTTTCAAATGGATTTGTCCCCAAGATCCTTTTATATTAGGAGATTTTAAAGCATGAACTAAATTGTATGTTTCCTTTTTTAACAAGTTCTCAGAATGGATTAATGTTTCTATCTGTTTTTTTAAAGAAGAAAAAGAGCTGACTCTATCTTTTTCTATTTTGCTAGTATTTTCATCTAATCTTTTTAATGAATCATCTATAGATAAAATCATTTTTTCTAAATCTGAAGATTTTTGTTCTATGTTTTCATTAGCAATTTTTTGATGTTTTTCAAAATAGATTTTAGCAAGATTTAGAAAAGATTGGTTATTTTTATCCATAAGATCATAAGATAAAGATTTAAAAGCATTTTTAAATCTTTTTTCCGATATAAAATAGAAAAAAAGAAATAAAAAAATAAAAATAATTAAAAATAAAAAAATCACACAAAACACCTTTTTTTGATAAAGATATCTTTTTATGATTTACAATTCAATCTCTTCCGGTTCAGGTTCAAAATCTTCTAATGTTTTAGATTTTTTCCCTGCTACTATTCTGATTATAGATAAGGTAATGGCAAGGATTATATATCCCCACGATAAAATGGTGAGAACTATAGAAAAATAATGTAAGATTCCAAAAAGAGTAAATGAAGTTAATATAACAACGAAAAAAGCTAAATGAAAAGACCTTATTTTAAAATTTAATGCTTTAAAACTGGGGAATTTCCATCTGCTAACCATAAAATATCCAAGTAAAATCATTAAAAATGATAATAAAATAATTTTAAACTCTGCACTTAAATTTAAAAATTGAGAAAAAGGAGATAAAAGGAAAAGATTTATAGAAACAGATCCTGCTGCTGCTCCTGGGATAGGAAGACCAGTAAAATTTTTTTTCATAGAAAGAGATAATTCATCATCTTCTTTAGCTTTTTGAGCTAAATAGGTAAATCTAGCAAGTCTTAAAACACCGCATAATGAGTATATTAAAGCTCCTGTAGCAGCGATAAATGAGAGATAAGTACCTTGTTCTAAGGATAAACTTTTTAAAAAAAGAACTGCCGGAGCTACTCCAAAAGAGATAGCATCTGCTAAAGAATCAAAGATACATCCAAATTCACTTTCTGCCTTAAAAACTCTAGCGATAGCTCCATCTATAAAATCTGCGAAGGCTGCAATTATTAAAAATAAAACAGAGGTTTTTATAGCATCATATTTTAAATTTCCCGGTTCCATTGTACTAGCTTTAAAAATTACAAAAAGACCACATGCAAGACCAAAAGCTGTAATAAAATTAGGTAAGATATATATTCTTTTCATAAGTTCTTAAATAATAACATAGAAATCTAATAATATTAAACTTTTTTAGATTTTATCATGAGAAATAATTTTTTTATAAAGGTTTTTTTTTGAATTTTTCAATTATTTATTTTATGTAACAATTTCTCCGATTTCATCAAACATATTTGTTTTTATTTCTAGAGAACGTTCAGTTTGTCCATCTGCAGCTATATATTTTAGATATGGTGCTGCTTCTTCCAATAGATCTGTTTTTTTGAAATTAAAATACATAGATACTACTGTGGATCCTTCCTTAGGGAAAATTCCAGCAGCATCTCCACGAGTTATGGATTTTGAATGCTTTTGATTGGTCATTTTAGAATCATCATTTTCACTGAAAGAACTTATTATATTATTCAAAGAATCATCACTTATGAGACTTTTCAACAAAGAAGTATGATTTTTTGGATGGTAAAAATTATGCCAATTTTTTTGGCTTTGCCTTTTTACCCCATTACTAGTTTTATCTTTATCATCTCCAAATCCCATAGCACCAACTTCTGCTCCTAAATCACTGTCCCCTGATTCTCTAGTAACGGCTACATTATTAACATTTATAGCTCCAATGAATATATGAATAGCTATGCTACCATCTTTTAGTTGTACTACTTGAATTTTGCGATCATTTTGGCTAAGAGGAGATTGGTGTTGTGTGGCAACTGAATTAACAGATTTATGTGTTCCATGTATTTTTACAAGTGTGTATGATATATTTTCTTCTTCCCTTAATTGTTTAAAATATTTAATAAGTTTTGAAAGTTGATCTTTTTCTACTTGATTTGTTGTTTTTGATGTTTTTAGTATCTCACAAACATCTTCAAAACATAAAACTGTTCCACCAACAGGTTCTACATAATGATGAACATCTTCTGGAGATAATCTTTGGACAACTAAAGTAGCATCATGATTGTTAACATAATTAGTAAGTGAGCGAAGATAGAGGTATAGTGCATTTTGTTCATTTGGTTTTAAAATGTCTTCGTTACTATTAAAAGCAATTTCTACATCATTTTCATTTCCAAACATATTTTGAATAGAAAAGTCTTCTTTAGAATTATCACCTAGTTTTTTACCTTCTATAGAAAAACATTTATTTACCTCTCCCTTTTTTATTATTAAAAATCTGAGTCTACAAAAAGCAGCACTAATTACTTTGATTACTTCATTATTTTTAATTTTTTTCATTAATAATGTTTTTGTATTATCATTTAACTTACGTTGGAAAGCTGCATCTTTAGAAATTTCATCTCTAAATTTGTTTTTGAAAATTTCACTATAAGAGTATAATTCTCCATCTATATTTGTTACTAAACTAATATTCAGCTTTTTAAAAAATTTTAAAAGTTCTTTAGTTCTTTTTTTCCCAGGTTTTAATTCTTTGTTACAGTTTCTACCAAAATATTTTGTTAATGATCTAGAAAATAATTCATTGGTTTTTTGAGTAATTTTAGATTTAGATTTATATATTGTTTCCATAATTTGAGCCATTTTGATTTTTTCAATTATGATGTATTTTTTGAGATCTTCATCTTGTAAAATTTCTTTAAGTGTTGGAATTTTATTTGGAAATTTTTGTTTTATTAATTTTGTATATTTTTCTATATCTTCCATTCTTATATAAGGCTTGTGATAGCTTTTAACTTCTTTTTTATTAAATGGTTCTACCTCTTCAATTGCTTTTATTCTTTCTATATTTAGATGAAATTTATCATTCAGACCATCTTTTTTCAAAGCTACAGCAAAAGCTTCTAAAATATCATTTCTTAAAATAAAGGCCTCTATAGATTTATCATTTTTATAAGAATTAAAAATGTTTTTTAGAGTATCAAAGGATTTTCTTATAACTTTTTTTTGCGGATCTGTTAGCGGATTTTCACTATTAAGTACTCGCTTGTATAAATTTTTTAAATCTTTAAGAGCATCAACATCTTGTTTATATCTCCAAAAAGGCCTTATAAGCAAAAAAAATATTTTTGTTATAATATTTTGTGGAGTATAGCTTTTTCTATGTGAAATTTTAAAATCATGATCTTTTTTAGATACAGTAAGATAAGATTTAGATTTAATCCCACAGCAATTGTTTTCTTTTAATTCAATGTTGTTTATTTTGTTTATTTTAGTAATAATATATGACATTAGTAATAATCTTTTTATAAAAATTATAACATTTATTTACTTAATTTGCAATTAACAAAGCTATTAAAATAATTATTTTACTATCTTTGTTTTTGGAGGAAAATTTGCATCAAAAGGAACTGATTTTCAAGGGGAAGCGATTGATGGACTTATGAATCTATAGCTTATAGTCTTAAACAAGAATAAGCTTTTGAATACTAATAACTTCTGTTGAAGACAAAAGACTATCTTATAACATTAGAGTTCAGATAGATTTACTTGCAATTTTAGAATTTTAGATATAAAAACTCTTTTGCACACAGTAAGTGCAACAATTTGAAGATGTTAAGAATATAACAATTTTCAAGATTTTTTTCCCTTAAATCTTAACTTTGAAATTGAATAAAAATTAAAAAAATTTTTTATACTAAAGGGGATTATAAAGTATTTTTTATAGACATGGATTTGTTTTTCTTTTATAAGTAAGAAAAAAAGGGGGAAAATATGAGAAAAAAAGAAATTAAAACTATTCCTTATCAAAAGGCTCTAATAAATATGGAAAAAAAACTATCTAAATCTTTTAAGAATCTTTCAAGAGATATGTTAAAAAGTTCTGAGATAAAAATAATTCAAAAAGATGTTCATGAATTAATGATATTACTTGGAGAAGCCAATTATCTAGCAAAAGAATGTAAAAAAATAAAAAAAATAAAATAGAGATTCAAAAAATCTCTATTTTATTAAAAAATTACCTCTTTTTAAATGTATGATTTTTTATATTTTTAAAAAAACAGGAAATGTATGATTTTTGATATTTTTAAAAAACAGGGGAATAAATATAAAAATTTTACAGTTTCTAATTTTGTTTTTATAGATGAAATAAAAAGCACTTTAATAGAACTTACTCATAAATGTGGTTCAAAAATCATCCATATCACAAATAAAGATATAGAAAATCTTTTTTCCATTTCTTTTAAAACATTACCATCTAGTTCTAATGGAGTCTTTCATATTTTAGAACATATGATTCTTTCAGGATCTGAAAAGTTTCCAATAAAAGATCCTTTTTTTTCGATGTCTAGGAGGAGTTTGAATACCTTTATGAATGCTTTGACAGGAAATGATTTTACCTGTTTCCCTGCAAGTTCAGAAATAGAAAAAGATTTTTATAATTTGTTAGAGGTATATTTAGATGCTATTTTTCATCCTCAATTAAAAAAAGAGAGTTTTTTTAGAGAGGGATATAGATTAGAATTTTTAAAACCCAAAGATTCTTCTTCAGAACTTAAATATCAAGGTGTAGTTTTAAATGAGATGAAAGGAGTTTGTTCTTCATTAGATGATAAGTTGTTTCATGCTATGATGGAAAAATTAACCCCTGATCTTCCCTATGCATATAATGTAGGTGGAGATCCGAAAAAAATAATCTCTTTAACGTATGAAGAACTTTTGTCTTCATATAAAAGGTTTTATCATCCTTCAAAAGCTTTATTTTATTTTTATGGAAATATTAACACAGAAAAACATTTAGATTTTTTAGAAAAAAATGTTTTTAAAAATATAAAAAATAAACCAGCAGCAGAAATTATAATAAAACCTCAAAAAAGGTTTGATAAGCCGGTAGAACATACGAGTTTTTATCCAGCAACAGAAAAAGATGTAAAAAATGAAGTAGTAGCATTTGGATTTTTAACAACAAATATATCCTGTCAAAAATGTGTTTTATCTATATCTTTGCTAGATTCAATACTTTTAGAGACTGATGCTAGTCCTTTAAAATTTAATTTATTAAATTCTAAATTATGTACTCAAGTAGAATCTTTTTTAGATCTAGAGATGAGTGAAATACCATGGATAATAATATGTAAAGGAGCGAAAAAGGAAAATAGAGATAAATTATTTAAGATAATTATTAATACTTTAAAAAACATACAAATATCCAAAGAACTACAAGAAGCTGCTTTTCATAAATTAGAATTCTCTAAAACAGAAATTACTAGATCATTTGGTCCTTTTGGCCTATCTCTTTTTATGAGAGCTGCTCTTTTAAAACAACATGGATGTCCTACAGAAAATGGATTAAAAGTACATTCTCTTTTTCAGGATTTAAGAAAAGATTTAAAAAATTCTAAATTTTTGGAAGATTTAATAAATCAATATTTAATACAAAACAAACATCTTGTAAAACTTACAATGCTTCCTGATATAAATTTAGGGGAAAAAGAAAAAGAAGAAGAAAATAAAAATCTTCAAAATATAAAAAGGCATCTTTCAGAGATAGAAAAAAATTCTATAGTAAAAAATTATGAGGTCATCCACAAAAAAGTAGAAAATAATAGAGAATGCCTTCCTGAAATTGAAATAGATGATATACCTAAAAAATCTAAATTTTATCTTTTAGAAAAAGAGGATAATATTTTTTATCATAACTGTTTTACAAATCAAATAATATATGTTGATATTATTTTTGATTTAAACAGAGTTTCTATAGATGATTTGCCTTATCTATCTCTTTTTTCCTCTCTTATTTCTGAAGTAGGTTGTGGAAAAAGAAATTATTTGGAAACCTTACAATATATTAATTCATATATTGGAGCTGTCAGTTCTTATATCTTATTAAATCCTAAAGTAGAAGATAAAAATAGGTGTAGCCCTACAATAGCTATAAAGGGAAAGGCTTTAAATAGAAATGCACAATTTCTTTTTTTATTATTAAAAGATATCGTTACTTCTGCTAATTTTAAAAATGAAGAGAGAATAAAAGAACTAATTTTACAATATTATACTGCTTTAACACATAACATAAATCAAAATGCTATAAATTATGCTATTTCTCATTCTTTAAAAGATTATTCTGTTCCTTTGTATATTGAAAATTCTTTATATGGTATTCCCTTTTTTAAAAAAATAGAAAATATTTATAAAAACTTGGAAAAAGAAATTCCTATTTTGATAAATAAGTTAGAAGAGTTTAAAAAAATATTTTCTTCTTATCGAATAGTTATAACCTGTTCAAAAGATTTTTATAAAAAAATAAAAAAGAAAAATTTTTATGGTATAAATGAGCTTTCCTTTCCTAAAAAAACTATCAAAGAATTTTCTTTTCCATTAAAAAAAGATCTATCAGCAGAAGGAAAAATAATCTCTTCTTATGTCTCTTTTAATGCTTTATCCTTTGAAACGGTTAATTATACAAATCCATCTTCTCCCTTTTTACTTTTGGCTTCTTCTCTTTTTGAAAATAAAATACTTCATGAAAAGATCAGAGAAAAAGGAGGGGCATATGGAGTTTTTGCATTTTATAATCCTTTACATGGAACTTTTGTATTTGCTTCTTATAGAGATCCAAATATTGCTAATACCTTGGAAACATTTAAATATTCTGTACAAGAAATTTCAAATAAAAATTTTACAAAAAATGATTTAGATGAAGCTAAAAGAAAGATAATTCAAAAATTAGATAAGCCATTATCTCCAGGAAAAAAGGGGATTTGTGCTTTTTATCAAAAAAAATCTAATCTTACCAAACCTATAATAGAAAAGTTTAGAAAATCAATTTTAAATGCAACAATGGATGATATACAAGAGGCTGTTAATAAAAATCTTATGAAAAATATAGATAGATCAAAAATTGTTTCTTTTGCTAACAAAGAGCTTTTTCAAAAAGAGATTAAAAAACTATCTTATTCATTAAATATTCAAAATATTTAATCTTTTTGTTATATTTGGTTTTAAAAAAAAGAGGTTGTTATGAAAATAAAAAACTATGTAATCCCATTAATTTTATCATTACTATTTTTAATGCCTTTAAATATTTATTCTCACAATACTGCTTCTGAGATATCTTCTACTTTTACTAGGATAAGTGAAAATGCGACTCCTTCAGTAGTATTCATAAAAGCTCAAAATTTAAATGATGAATCTTTAGATAATTATGAAAATCCATTTAACTTTTTTTCGGATGAGTTCTTTCGCCATTTCTTTGGGCATCCTAAAAGAGATATACCTTCTCAACCTAAAATATCTGGTGGGTCAGGGTTTATTGTATCTTCAGATGGGTATATTTTAACTAATTATCATGTTATAAAAGATGCAAGTGAGATCACTGTGATAATGAATAACAAAGAAGAGTATAAAGCTAAAATAATAGGATCTGATTCAAGAACAGATCTGGCTATCATAAAGATAGATAATAAAAATTTACCCTATTTAAATTTTGGAAATTCAGATGATTTAAAAGTTGGAGAATGGGTGATGGCTATTGGGAATCCTTTTGCTTTAAGATCTACAGTAACAGTAGGTGTTGTAAGTGCAAAGGGAAGACAAAATTTAAGAATTGCTGATTTGGAAGATTTTATTCAAACAGATGCGGCAATAAATCCAGGTAATTCAGGGGGTCCTCTTTTAAATTTAAAAGGGGAAGTTGTAGGAGTAAATACAGCAATTGTTTCTAGAAGTGGAGGATATATGGGAATAGGTTTTGCAATTCCTAGTAATATGACAAAAAATGTTGTAGATCAAATAATACAAAATGGAGCTGTAAAAAGAGGTTATGTTGGAATATTATTGCAAGAAGTTGATCAAGATATAGCAGAAGCTTTTAATCTAAAAAAATCAAAAGGAATTTTAATATCAGAAGTTGCAAAAGATTCTCCAGCAGAAAAAGGAGGATTAAAGCAGGGAGATATAATATTAGAATATAATAACAATCTTGTTAAAGATATAAATTCTTTTAGAAATGAAATAGCTCTTTTAAAACCTAATACTATTGTTGATTTTAAAATATTAAGAAAGGGTGAATACAATAACATAAAAATTAAATTAGGTGTATATCCTAATCAAGAACCTGTATCTCAACAATCTTCTAAATTAGGGATAGAAGTTACCGATGTCAAAGATATACCTTTGTCAGCTTTAGATAAGTGGAATATCCCTAAAAATGCTAATGGAGTAATTATAACATCTGTTAAAAGAGGTTCTTTAGCGGAAAGAGGTGGTTTAAAGATGGGGATGTTAATTGTTCAAGCAGATCATAAAGATATTAAGAGCGTTGAAGATTTTACAAAAATTCTAAAAAATATGGAGAAGAAAAAACATCTTCTATTTTTAATTAAATATCATAATGTAACAAGATTTATATCGATAAAGTTATCTTAATTTAAAGGGTGGAAAACCACCCTTTAAAATATTATACAACTACGCTTTTTTTGTTTCTCTATCTTTTCTTCTAATATTGTAGCAGCTTCTAATATCCAAAGTTTTATTTGTTCAATATGTATTTTTTCTGCTATATTTTTTACTTTTTTTAATTCTTTGTTTTTTGAAAATATTTTTAGATCCTCATTCTTATAATTAAAAAAATTTTCAAGTAGTGTTATTAATTTTTCTAAACAACCATTTGCAGCATATTTTTTTGCGATAATTTTTATTAATTTTTTTTGATAATAGGGATCGTCAATTTTTTTTAATATTTTTTCAGCTTTTTCTAAATCTTCTTTTTTTAAAAATATCGTGCCTATTTCATATAAAATAAAAGATTGAAAATTTAGTTGTGCTTGTTCTACTACCTCTAATGATTTTTGGAATTCATCTTTTTTTGTATATTTTTTTGCAATATCGTTTAATAAATGATTTTTACTCGATGGATTGGGAGTATTTACTGCTGTCTTAAATGCATTTTCTAAATCATCGTTTCCCAAGTATTCTTCTGATATTTGTACATACCAATGATTTTTCCACCATTTATTAGAGATATGTTGTGTTACTTTTAGAGCTTCTACTAAATTTTTTTTTACCAAACAGTCCTCTACAATTTTTAAAAACATTATATTTTTTAAAGAACTATCTTTTTCTTTTAAAATCTCTTTTAGTGCTTTATCTGGATTGTTTTCTTTCAGGTGGTTGAGTACTATGTTTTGTATAGAGGAATTTTTAAAAAAAGGATTTGCTGATACTTTTTTTATTGGTTTCTGATCTTTTGTAAAAGTTGAGTGTCCTATTACCTCTAACATAATAAAATTTTTTAAAGATAACTATAAAAAAAATTGAAATTTTATTTCAAGGTATAATTTTAAAAATAATTTGGTTTTTATAAGGAATTTATAAATATATTCATAATTTATAAAAGTAAAAACTTTTATTTTAAAAAAGCTTTTAAGTATTTTTGATTAAGCTTTTTATCTTTGAGTTCTTTACCTGAAGAATCTTTTACAGAAATAATTTCGAATATAGTTTTATCCTGTTTCTTTTTTATTTTTGTTAAGATTTTTTTATTTTTATGAAGTATTAGAAATGTTTTAGGATTTTTTCCTCCATTTTGTGATGCAGATATTAAAAATGGATTTTCATTATTACTGAAAATAGATCTACCATCAAAAATATCATAAAAATCTTCTTTTTTTGTTAGAGAGTGAAAAATTGTTGGGAAAATATCAATTAATGATGTTTTTTCTTTAATCTTATCCATTTTATTTGGCAATTTATAAATGATTGGAATATTTAATTGATACTGGTTTAAATGAGAGCCATGGAATAGAGATCCCTCTTCAAAAAACTCTTCTCCATGGTCAGAAGTTATAATTATGATAGCATCATCATATAAATTATTTTTTTTTAAATAGTCGAAAAAATTTTTAAATAGAGTATCTAAATAATTTATTGAATTGCGATATCTATTTTTTAATAGATTTAAATTTTTTTTAGAAAAAGATAGAGTTAAATAATTTATCGAATTAGATATAGGAGTAAATTTTATTTTATGATTTTCATTCCATTCATATTCAGAATGTGTTGAATCTAAAAAAGCAACATACAAAGTATTTTTAGGATTTATGTTATTTTTTAAAGCTTGAAATACTTTTTCATCCCTTATCCAACATTTGTTATCTGTAAAATTGATATATTTATCTACTAAATTTTTATTTTTACCAAAAATTATTTTGTCCATCTGAAAAAATTTAAGATCTGAAGAGGAAAAAATATTTATTTTATATTTTAGGTGTTTTAATAGTTTTAAAGTTGGAGACCCCTTCTCCCAATAATTTTTATAATAATTCCATTGGTTAGGTAAATAAGAATAAAATATGGAAAACCAAGATAGATGGGTACAGTTTGCATTTGAAAAGCTTGTATGAAAATATATGTTTTCTTTTTTAAATTTTGAAAGTGTAGGAGCTACTTGTTTATTTATAAAATCTTTTCTAAAAGATTCAATTATGAATAAATATATATTTGGTCTTATTGTTATTGTGCTATTTTTTTTGTTTATTAATTTGTTTATCTCCTCTTCTTTTTTTAAATTTTTTAAATTAGAATTTATTACAATTATTTTTTTGTTTTTTGATGGATAGAAAAAGTTGTATGAAAGATGTTTTTTATATGATTCGATATCTTTTATTTTAAAAAAAGATAAAAGATCAAAAGAGATCAATGCAAAAAGAAGAAAAAAGGATAAATATAAATGGTTTTTTTTAAAATAAAAAGGTTTTTTTTTAGATAGCTTATCAGTTATGTGATAAATGAAAAATATTGATATTGACAAAAAGATAATCATAGAGATGATTATAAGAAGATTAAAATAACCAATACCAGAAGCTTTAGTATTTGTTAAAAAATCTTTTATTCCATTTCCAAAAAGTATTTTTATTAAATAACTAATATTTTCATCTATTAAAGAGAGTAATAAAAAATTGAATAGGTGTATTAGTAAAATAAAAGAAATTATAAAGATAGATAATTTATATAGTTTGGAATAACTTTTTACTATAGAAAGGATTATTATAAATAGAGTTGTTTCTAAAAAGCTTTGAGAGAAGCTATGAAAGAAAAAAAGTATTTTGTTGTTTTCTATTTTTAAGGTATGAGCTATATTAAATATATTTAAAATAGAAAGCAGGATGAAAAAAAAGATATAGTTAATATTATTTTTTTTTATAATGCTTTTTACCATTGATTTTTAAAAAAAGGATAGTAATAAAATGGTTTTTAAGCAAGGAATTATATATAAGCTTTTTAAAATATTTTTAATGTTTTTTGCATTTAATTTATATTCTGAATTATATCCTGTTGTGATTATTGGAGGAGGAGTAGGAGGGCTTTATGCAGGAACTAATTTAGCAAGAATGGGGATAGATGTTTTAGTTATAGATAAGGGAGAGGGAGAGAGCTCTATTTATAAAGCTAGTATAGTTAAAAATTGTCCTAAAGAAAAAGAGATATCGGGGAAAAAAATATATGAGGATTTAAAGGGACAAGCTAAGGATAATAGATGTGATATTCTTATAGGGGAAGTGGTTGATGTGGATCTTTCTAAAAAACCTTTTGAGCTTTTAATAAAAAATTTTTTGAAAAATAAGATAAATAAAATAAAAGCTCAAAGTTTAATAATAGCAACAGGTGCTAGGGCTAAGAGTTTAAAGGCAACAGGTGAAAAAGATTATGTTGGGAAGGGTATCTCTTATTGTACTTTATGTGATGGAAATTTATATTCTAAAAAAACTGTAGCTATAATAGGCTCGGGGAATATAGCTATTTCTAATGCTCTTTATATGTCAGATATTGCGAAAAAGGTATTTGTGATAGTTAAAGGAGAAGATTTTAAAAGAAATTGTGATAAAATGAATAAAGATAAACTTTTATCTAAAAAAAATATTACAGTTCTTTATAAACAAAAAGTTTTATCTTTTTCTAAAAAGAAAGATATGTTTGAGATTCTTTTACAAAATGAGAAGAATAGGGAAAAAAAGATAGTAGATGGTGTGTTTATCTCTGTAGGATATCTACCTAATTCAGGGATTTTTAAAGGTAAATTAGAGATGGATAGGGAAGGGTATATAGTTTTAAAAGAGGGGCAAAAGACATCAGTAGAAGGAGTATTTGCAATAGGTGATGTGGTAAATAAAGAGAAAACTATAGCTTTTGCTTTATCGGATGCTATGAGTGCAGCTATGCAGGATTTTGATTATCTAAAAAAAAGTGAAGAAAAGATAATAGATATTATTGATGATAAGCAGTTTGAAAGAGAAATTGTAGATTTGGAAAAAAATGTTTTGATAGAATTTTATGCATCATGGTGTGGTCCATGTAAAAGGATCTATCCAATTTTAAAAAAAAAGATAGAAAATTGTTCTAGTAATATAAAACTTTTGAAAGTAGATATAGATAAATTAAATGATATAGCTAAAAAATATGATGTAAGAGCTATGCCTACCTTAATAGCTTTAGATAGAAAGGGAAAAATAAAAGAGAAGAGGGTAGGATTTGATGATATATTAGAATTTATGTCTAAGTTAAAATAAAAATATATAAAATTTTTTAAAATAAGATAATATTTGATATTTATTTTTTTTTAAGGTAAAATTTTAAAAAAAATTTAGAGGAAGTATTCAGTATGACCATGTATTCAATAAACAGTGAAGATATAAATCGTAGTGATTATAAGCAAATCATTGAAAAACACCTACCTGATCTTGATAAAAAGTATTTTAATAAGAAAAACACTTCAGATTTAGAGAACATTGCAGGTCAAGTAAAAGAGTTTGTGAATAATTTAGCTCTTTTAATAGAAAAGCATAATAATTTGGAATATAAGGGCACCCCTGTAACTGATAAAACGTTAAAAGAAATATTAGATGAGATAAATAATTTAAAATATAATGAAAATAGTAAATTTTTGACGTTGGATTTGATTCAACATACAGACGGTATTAAAGATAAAGAAATATTATTAGAATTATTAAAAACAGTAAGAGAAAAACTTAATAAAAAAGATATTTTTCAGGTGGAATTGTTTATAAAAAAAGAACTTTTTGAAATTGTTATCGAATGGTGTAAGCAAATTAATAAATCATTAGATATTAATAAATCATTAGATTTAGATAAGGAGATTTCATACATATATAAATTAATTGAAGGCAGTTTTTCCGAAAAAGAGTTTTTTAGAATTTTATCATTATTTGAATTTTATAAAGCAAGTGGAGATAAGCAATTTAATAACTTAGAATATATAAAAATTTGTTTAGAAGATAATCCATTAGGCAAAAAATTTATTAAATTTTTTAGATATTCAAGTGATGAAAAATATATAATTTCATTAATCCAAGATTTAAAAAAACTAAAACAACTTTTCAGGAGATTAGAAGAAGAGAAAATAAATTGGTCGAAAACTAGCGCAAAAAAAGTAACAACGTATCAATTTGAAAGCATAAAACAAGAGATAAAAAATAGAGCATATATTTATTTAATATCCTTTGTTATTTCTATTTTAATTACAATTTTTATAACTTGTGGAATTTTTATAGTTGGAAAAAATAATGTTTTAAAAAATGTAAAATTTATAGGTTCTTTAAAAAATTTTTCTTTATTATCTAAAATAATGATCTTAGCAACTATTATTTTTATAAGTTGTATATCTTCTTTTGGCATTTCAAACATTGTTTTACAAAGAAGTATAACATGTCTGAAGACTAATAAAGTGAAGTGGACCCCATCGTCAAGATAAAAATTTTTAATGGTTTTATAAAAAAATTATTTGTTAAATATTTTATAAAGCCTTTGTTGGGTTTTTTCTAAGATTAGATCATTTATTGGAATGATTTTATCTTTCTCATCTCTTACAGAGATTATGTTAATTTTTTTTATTTTAAAAATATTTTTTTTTGCAAATTCTAATGTTATCTTATCTTTCCCATCATATATGAAAAATTGGAAAGGAGCTGAGCTCCCATTATATCTTGTTGAAAGAATAAAATCTTTTTTCTTTTTAGATAAAATAGATTTTCCTTTAAACATTTTTAAAAAAGATTGTTTTTCTTTAAAAAGAAGATTTTTGGAATTTTTTGATATTAGATAATCTAATATGGAAGGAAATATATCTATTTGACTGGTTAAATTTTTTTTATCTATATCAATTTTTTCTTTCCCTAATTTATAGTAAATTGGAATTTTTGTTTGAGCATTACTAAGATGAGAGGCATGTAATAATTTTCCTCTATCTAAAAATTCTTCTCCATGGTCTGAGGTAAATATAATAATAGAATCATCATAAATTTTTTTTTGTTTTAAAAATTTTATAAATTTTTTAAAAAGTGAATCTATAAATAAAATAGAATTTTTATATCTATTTTTTAAAAGAGGTAATTTTTTTTTAGATATGTTAGCATAGAAATTAAATTTCTGTTTTAAATAGGGGGTAAATTTAGAATTAGAATGGTTAGGCCAGTCATATCCAAAATGGGTAGAATCTAGAAAAATTATATGAATATTACCTTGATCAGATTCTATGTTTTGAAGCATTTTGTTTAATGCAGTTTTGTCCATTTCATGTTGCCTATGAGATATAGGAGAGAAAATAAAATTTGCTAGATTTTTATTTTTTGAAAAAATAAGTTCATCCATTTTATAATATTGCAATTGACTAGCATTATATACATTTATTTTATATCCCATTTTTTTTAAAATTTTAAGAGGGAGGCTTCCATTAGAAAAATATTTAGTTCTATCATTTGCCCAATAAAAGGGATAGTTTGAATAAAAAATGCTAAACCAAGAACATTGGGTACTATTAGAATTAGAAAAAGAGTTTTCAAAAAAGATATTTTCTTTTTTGAAACTATTTATATGAGGAGCTGTTTCATGATTTATAAGATCTTTTCTTAAGCTTTCTATTATGAATAAGTAGATATTAGGTTTATAATTTATTGAAGATATATTTGGAATAAAATGATTAAATTTGTTTTTTTGATAAATATTTTTTTTTATAAAACTTTTTATTTTTATTTTTTTTTGTTTTTCTAAAAAAAGAACTTTTTTCCAAGGTAATGATTTTTTATATATTTGATAGATATCTTTTTTTACTATTTCCTTAGTATGAATATTCCAAAAGATAAAAAGGATAAAAAAGATAAATGAAAATTGAGAAATAGTTTTTTTGTTTATTGAAATAGAATATTTGTTAAGTAGTTTATATAATAAAAATCCTAAAAAGGGGATGAAGATAAAAAAGATTGCTAAAAATAGCCAGATGTAAAGAGGAATTTCTGATAGTTTTAACATTAAAATAAAATTTTCTATTGTTTCATTTAATGCTAATTCTAATCCTTCGAAAAATGTTATATCCATAACTTTTACAAGGAAAAAATCTATCAAATGGATGAATAGTAATATAAAAGAGATTCCTATAAAATATGAAAAAAATTTAGGGATATATTTTTTAAGTAATATAGATATAACAAATAATATAAGAGTTTCTAAAAAACTTTGGAAAATAGCATATATTACAAAATGGAGTTGGTAAATTGTCTTCTCTGAATTTAATATGTTTAATATGCTAGTTATGGTCATTATAATAAAGAAAATACTGAAATATATATAATTTATTTTTATATTTTTATTCATAATTTGGTTTTATAAAATTTTATGTAAAAATCGTCAAACAAATTATATATTAAAAGTAAATTTTGATGAAAATTTTTTGTGTTTATAAAAATATTTTTTTTGTTATTTTTTAATATATGGAATGGATAGATAGATTTGATTTTTTTTTATTTGATTTAGATGGTCTTTTAGTTAATACGGAGCATATACATTTTCAAGCTTATAAAAATATGTGTTATAGAAGAGGATGTATATTGGATTGTTCTTTCCAAGATTTTTGTAATATTGCTCATGCAACAGAAGATGGATTAAAATTATATATATATTCTAAATTTCCTAATCTTTATCAAAAAGAACCTAGATGGGAAGTCTTATATAAAGAAAAAAATAATCTCTATTTTGAATTGTTGAAGAGTTCTAAAATAGAATTGATGAAAGGAGCTTATGATCTATTAAAGATTTTAAATGAAAAAAATAAAAATAGTTGTGTTGTTACTAATTCTTTGAAAGAACAAACAGATTTAATTAAAGGCAATATTCCTATATTAAAAGTTATTTCACATTGGATAACTAGAGAAGATTATATTAAACCAAAACCTAATCCTGAAGGTTATTTTACAGCGATAAAATTATATAGCAAAAAAGGTGATAAGATTATTGGATTTGAAGATACTATAAAAGGCTTAAAGGCTTTAATAAATACTTCTGCTTTGTGTGTGTTGATATCTCCTTCTAATTATCCTCCATTGAATGTTATTTTACCAAGAGAAGTTTTCCATTTTGAATCTTTAGAAGATATAAAAGATAGCTTTTTTAATATTATTACATAAAAGGCTGGAATGAGATCTTTATAAAGTTAATATTCTACATTGATTAAAAAAAGAGCGTGAGCGGGAAGAGGATTAGATGCCTTTTTTCTATCTTTAGCTTTTAGTATATAATCAAGATCTTTAATAGTTATTTTTTTTCTTCCTAAATCGACTAATGTTCCTACAATATTTCTAACCATTTTATATAAAAAACCATCCGCGGTTAATTCAAAACATATTATAGAATTTTTTTTTGTTATATTTAACTTTGTTAAAGTTTTTAAGGGATTAATATTATTGCTGTTTTTATTTGCAAAAGAGGAGAAATCATGTGTTCCTAACAATAATTTAGCTCCTTTTCTCATAAGAGAAAGATTAAGATTTTGTTTTATAAAATGGGTATATTTTTTTTTAAATAGATAGGAAAAAATAGATGTAGAGATATAATAATTATAAGTTTTTGAGAGGGAAGAAAATCTTGCATGAAAGGAGGATAAAGCTTTTTCTATATTTAAAATTCTTATATCTTTTGGTAAGATGCCATTTAAAGAAGATAGGGTTTTAGTTAGATCAAGGTTTTTTTTTAAAAAAAAATGAGCAACTTGGCAAAGTGCATGAGCTTTTGCATCTGTTCTTCCAGCACCAATGACAGAAATGTTTTCTTTTAATAATAGATATAAAGCTTTTTGAATTTCTCCCTGAATTGAGGGCTTTTGTTTTTGTATTTGCCAGCCATGATAAGATGAACCATCATAAGCTATTTTTAATTTGTATTTCATCTTTATAAAAAGGCAAACCCAACAATTCAAAAAAAATTGATGGGTTTGTTATTTTTTAAGATAAATGTTTGTTTACCTTTTTAGTCATTTCAAACATATTAATCTTTTTTTTGCCTATCACTTCTCCAAGTTTTGGATCAGGAACTATCTCTCTTTTGTTTTTTGGATCTTGTAAACGATGTTTTTTAATATATGCCCATAGTTTTTTTATAACTTGGGTTCTAGGCATAGGCCCCTTTCCTATTACAGCTTCAAGTGCAGCACTTAACTTCATAGGTTGCATAAATTTACTAGTTTTTTGTTTTGCCATTTTTCTCTCCTTAATTAGAGTACAAATACAAGGTAACGCATTAGGGGAATTTTGATAAAGGAAAAAGATTATTTTTTTTTACTTTTTTTAAAAAATGAAGGATTATAAATATAAAGAGGTGATTTTATGAAAGAAAAAATTTTAGATATTGAGAGAAGGATAATGGATATGTGGAGGTATCTTTGACCTTCCTAAAAAAAAAGAGAGATTAGAAGAGATAAAAAAAATTATGGAAAACTCTCTTTTTTGGAAAGACCAAAAAAGGGCTAAAAAAATATCTAAAGAGAATTCTGAAATAAAATCATGGGTAGAGCCATTTGTTGAGATAGAGGAAAGATTTAATCAATTAAAGGAACTTTTTGTAATAGCTGAAGAGGAAAAAGATTATAATTTTTTAAAAGAGCTTTCCTTAGAATTAGAAGAAATAGATACCAAACTTTCAGATCTCGAAATAAGAAAGATGTTATCTGGAGAGTTAGATAAAAAAAATTGTTATTTTTCTATAAATGCAGGAGCTGGGGGGACAGAATCTTGTGATTGGGTATCGATGCTTTCGAGGATGTATCAAAAATGGGCTACGAGAAGAGATTGGAATATGGAAGTGATCGATAAAATAGATGGAGAGGTAGCAGGGATTAAGAGTATAACCTTTAAATTTGAAGGTTTTTTTGCTTATGGTTTAGCAAAATCTGAGAAAGGAGTTCATAGGTTGGTTAGAATCTCTCCTTTTGATAGTTCAGGAAGAAGACATACCAGTTTTGCATCTGTTGATGTAATACCAATAATTGATGAAGAAATAGAGATAGAGATATTACCAGAAGATATAAGAGTTGATACTTATAGAGCTTCAGGAGCAGGGGGGCAACATGTTAATGTTACAGATTCAGCGGTTAGGATAACACATATTCCTACTAAAATAGTGGTTTCATGCCAGAAAGAGAGAAGTCAAATTCAAAATAAAAAAACATGTATGAATATGTTAAAATCTAAGCTTTATGAAAAAACTGTTTTAGAAAGAGAGGAAGAGATAAAAAAAATAGGAGGGGAAAAGAAGGAGATCGCATGGGGTTCTCAAATTAGAAATTATATATTTCAACCATATACTTTAGTGAAAGATATTAGGACAGGTTGTGAAAGCAGTAATATACAAAAAATTATGGATGGATATATAGATGAATTTGTATATTCTTATTTAAAAAAGTATGGATGATGGAAGAATTAGATATTAGATATAGTTTTTTATCAGATGGCCAATATTTAAGAAAATGGTTGAAAAATGAAGAAGACATGAGATGGTATCCTGTTACTGATATAAAAGAGATGGAGGATATGGCTGCAAATTGGATAGGATTTTCTAAATTTAGAGCTAGTTTAACGTCTGTTTTGAAAAATGAGGTATGTGGTATTGGAACGTTATTTTTAATGCCTTATAAAAAGGTAGCTCATCAATGTATGTTTTATATGATAGTAGGGCAAGAGTTTAGAAGAAGAGGTATAGGGAGTTCTCTTTTAAAAAATATTATCAATCTTGCAAAAAACTATTTTCATCTTGAAAGCATATATGCAGAGATTTTTGAGAAAGCTCCTATTATCAGATTAATAGAAAAACTTGAATTTGTTCCTATTGTTTATCAAGATAAATATGTGAAACAGAATGGTGAATATGTTGGAAGGGTTTTATATCAAAAATTTTTATAGAGAGATTTTATGTTGGATGTAAATATTAGGTTAACTAAATTAGAAGATAAGGAATATTTAATAAAATGGCTTTTAGATGAGGATACTCTTAAATGGTATCCTATGAGTGATAGAAGGGAGGTAGAACATGCTTCTACTATTTGGATGAGTTATATCAATAAAGAGGCTGTTTATACAGCAGAACATAATAATGAGCCTTGTGGTTGCTGTTTATTATATGTATCAAATATTAAAAAATTTGCTCATCAAGCTCTTTTCGCTATTATTGTAGCAAAAGAGCATAGAGGGAAAGGTATTGGAACAGCTTTAATTAAAAAGCTTATAGATGTTGCGAAAGATGAATTTAAAATAGAGATTTTGCATTTAGAGGTATATGAAGGAAATCCCGCTATTTCTTTGTATAAAAGGATGGGATTTGAGAGATATGGCATACATAAGAAATTTATTAAAGATAAAGATAGATATTTTGATAAGATAATGATGCAGCGTAGTCTTTAAAAATTTAAAAAAATTTCCAAAAAGAGTTGTTAGGATCTATTTTTAAAAGGAATTCATCAATAGGATAACAGAGAATACCCTTTTCTTTATAAATCCTTTTCCCTCGATACAATAAAATAGGATGGGATTCAGGGTAATCTATTTTAAAAATCTCTAGGCCTGTTAAATCTTTTGGATGAATAACAGATCTATTTTTCACTTCAATAGCTAAAAAGCAATCGATCCCTGATAAGATAAAATCTACTTCAATTTTTGAACTTGTTCTCCAAAAATTTAATTTATATGATGAAGATTGAGCATCAACCCATGCTTTTAGATGTTGAGCTACCAGACCTTCTAATGCAACGCCTTCTATCTCACTTTCTTTATCATAAAAATTTTTGGGTCTAATAGAATTATATACTCCTGAATCAAAAAAATAAAATTTAGAGTGCTTAATTAAATTTCTTTTTGCTTTTCTATTAAAAACTTGTAAGTGAAAAGCTAACAAGAGATCTTCTAAAACAATCAAATAGCTATCCACTGTTTTACGAGCTATATGGGCTTCTCTTGCTATATTTGAAGCATTAATTATTGAACTATGAGAAAAGCTTATGATTTCTAAAAATCTAGCAAAATCGCCTAAATTTCTAACTATTCCTTCTGACTGCACCTCCTCTTTCAGATAGATTGCAATGTAAGCTTTTAAAGTTTCTTCGGGTGATGCGGAATCTAAAACTAAGGGGAGCATTCCTAGTCTTACATTTTTTTTAATATCAAAATTTTTTTCTATTTCTTTAGCAAAAAATGGTGGCATATATTTTAATAGGGCTCTTCCTCCTAGGAGATTAACTCCTTTTTTTTTAAGTTTTCTAGAACTCGAGCCTGTCATAATAAATTGATATCCTTTTTTTTCTTCTATTAAGTTATGCACAACATTTAATAAATCAGGTGCTTTCTGAACTTCATCAATAACAATAGTTTTTTCAGATTTCTCATTTAAAATTAGAGACAATTTTTCAGGAGCTGCCAAAAAAAACCTAAAAGTTTCTGGATCTATCAAATCGATAAAAAAAGCTTTTGGATAATATTCCTTAAGAAAGGTGGATTTACCTGTTCCTCGAGGGCCAAAAAGGAAAAAACTTTGCTTGGGAGCTTTAAAAAATCTTTTATACATTCTTTTGTAACTTATTATGCAATATTTATCATAAAATTTGCAACTATTATATCATTTTTTATAAGCCTTTAATTTTTAATAAGTAAGGATGGCTTTAATAAATCTTGTGGATTTATCTTTTTATAATTTAAAATTTTTTTAGAATCTAATTTCCCTTGAACTTGTATCGCTATTCTCTTTTTATTTTTTCGTGATAAAAACTCTTTTGAAATATCTATAAATTCTTTGTAAGAGATATTTTTAAGTGCATCTACTCTTTTATCTATAAATTCGAAATCTTTATGATGAAAAGCCAAGAGGTTGTATCTCGAAGACAATTCATATATATTATCAAATGGTTTTGTTAAATTTTTTATTTTTGCTTTTTTTATTTTTTCAAATCTATCTTGAGATATATTTTTATCTATTTTTTGTAAAAATTTATCGATGAAAAATTCAAATCGATATAATAGTTCATTACAAGATAATTTGGAAGACTGTACAAGAAATGTTTGAAATAGGTTTTTATCGATTTCTTTTTCTCTTATTCCAACCTGATAAGCAACTTTTTGTTTTGTTCTCATTTGATTAAAAAATGGTTCTTTCATACTTGTAGATAAAATTTCTAAAACAGCTAACCTTTTAAAAGAAAAAGGATTTACGTTGATAGCTAAAATTACTCCGCTTCCATAACTATTAGAAGGTATCTTTATTTTATAAGTATTATCTAATTTAATAAAATTTTCTTTTTTTATTTGTTCGTAAGATTTAAAAGATAGTATTTTTAAAATAATATCAGATATGTTTTTAGCTTCTTTATTTGAAATATTACCAGTAAAAATAGCTTCTATATATCCCTGTTTAAAGATAGATTTTATGTAATTTGTAAAATATAGATAATCGATATTTTTTATTTTTTTTTCTTCTTCTTCTAATAAAAAAGCATCTTTTTGAAAGAGACAATCTAGATGGTATTTAGCTAAAATTAGAGGAAGCTGTAATTTTATATTTTCTATCTTTTTTTTGGAAAAACTTTTGTATAAGTTGAATTCATTTTCTGAAATATGCATAGATCTTATTTTTTTTAAAATCTCAGCAAGAAAATTTTTAGATTTATCACTATATCCAAAAATATGAAATGTCCATTTTTTATCTTTAAAAAATAGGTCAAAATAGAGACCAGCTTCTTCTGCTTGTTTTATTAAAAAGCTTAATTTATTTTTTATAGCTGAAGAAAATATTTCTAATGCAACTTTATCTGTATTAAGTGTTTTTAGATTAAGGATAAGATCTATTTTAGGAGTTATGAAAGGACTTTTGATATTAAAGATCTTTCCATATTTGTTATCTGCTATTTTTACAGGATTTATACTCTTTTGTGATTTTTTTATATTTATGATAGGAAGGAAGGGATTTAAAGGGAAAGCTATCTCTTTCTTGCTTTCAGAGTTGTTCCAGCTAGTTAAAAGAGATTCATCTAGTTTTTTATTAGTATATTTTGTATTTAACCATTTTTCTTTTTTTTCAAAAGAGGAATTTTTATGCATTATAAAATAAGATGCTGAAAAGCAATTTAAATTATTTAAAATCTCATCTACTTTTTTTTCATCAAATTCTTTGGCTAATATATATTCTTTTGGATAAGAAAAAAAATCTGCATGAGTTAAGTGTTCAGATATATTTAATAAATAATTAAAAGAGTCTCTTTTTAATTGATATTCAAAGTTAATGGATTTTATTTTTTGCATCTCTTCAAATATATATTTTGGAATTTTATGTTTTTTTAAAGCATTTATATGCTTAAAGCATTTTTTTATTATTTTTTCTTTTTGGTTGAATCCAAGATCTGTTAATTCTATTTCAATATAAAAAATTTTATTATAGTTGCTTAATTGAAATGTAGATATATTTAAATCTTTTATTAAAGATTTTTTTTTTAACCTTTCAAAAAGAGAATTCTTATTAGCTCTCATTAAAGCATATGCTAAAAGTTCAGAAGATTGAGTAGAATCATTTGCAAAGTAATTAGGTAATTCCCAGAAAAGGATTAGATTTTTATCATTTTTTATAGAATCAACATATGTGATGCTAGCTTTTTGTTCTTCAGAGAAAATAGGCATATTTAATAATTTTATATCGCTAGGTTTTGAGAGAATATTTTCAAATTTTAAAGATAGTTTTTTTATTATTTCTTCGAAAGGTTGATGGGTGTAGATACAGAGCATCATATTTTGTGCAAAATAATGTTTTTTATACCAATTTGAAATAATAGATTTTTTTATTTTAGAAAGAGTTTTTTTGTTGCCACAAGAAAACATGTGATTAGGATGTTGTTTATTTCCAATTTCTTTCATCACATATATCAATCGTGTTGAATCTGAGGCTTTGGATTTTTCATATTCTTCATCTATCACATAACTCTCAGTTTTAATTTTTTTATTAGAAAAAGGGGGATTTATGAAAAAATTAGAAAATAGATCTAAAGCTTCATGAAAATTGTTATTTTTTATAGAAAAGATATAGATAGTATGAGTATTTGAAGTTATTGCATTTGTTTCTCCATCATTGTCGCTTATAAATTTAAAAAAATTAGAGTTTTTTGTTTTTTGAAATAATAGATGTTCTGTTAGATGAGCCATTCCTAAACCATTTTTTGGATCATTCCAGGATCCTGCATTTACTATCATGGAAGCAGCAGATTTTTTTATTGTAGGATCAGAGATCACATATACTAAAAGGCCATTATCTAATTTTGCTTTTATTCTTTTTTGATCTGTTAAAGATAGTTTTAAGTTAGAATTATTTTCTATTATCTCATAACTTTTTAAAAAAGAGAAATTGATTAACAAAAAGATGAAAAAAATTTTATTCATTTATAGTTCCTTTAATATTTTATATGAGTTTTTTACTATGTTATGTATAAAATTGGCTCTTTCTTTTCTTTTTTGAATCTTATCAAAGTTTTTATTCTTAGTAAAATTTTCTATATCTATTTCTTTTTCAAAAAATGCATGTATCTTCCCTCCTTTTGTTGTGCGCTGTTCTCCCATCTCTATTTGAATATTATCGGGAGGAGGTAAGATGTTATAAGTAAAGAGTGCAAGAGGGAAAAAATGGGTTTTTTTAATAGCTTTTTTTGACATCAAATAAAACATTTCTAAACTTTGAGGGTCAAAAGGAGCAACTTCTATAACTCCTTGGTTGTTTGGTCTATCTCTGCCTCCACTAGGAGCTACATATATTATCTTGCCTCCTTCTGATAAAAGAGAACTCATCAAGTTCATTGTTTTTTTATTGTGTATCTGTTTTTTTAATTTATCTTCAGGGGGAGTATCTATATATCTTTTGGAATATATACATAATAGATCGCATCCCATGCTAAAGGGAATAGCTAATGGATCTGTTGTTACTCTTTCTCCTGCAACATAGATTATTTGAGAAGCTATAGTAGGAAAATCTTTTTCTAATAAAATACTTATAGCTTGAGGATCTGATTCACATTGATGGTTAGCAAGTAAAATTACATTTTCTTTATTTTGTAAAATTTTTTTTATTGTTTTTAAATTTTCTTTTCCTAAAAGTTTGGAGTTTTTTATATCTACTAAAGGTTTTAAAAACTCAATTCCAAAATTATAATAATCAAATGGTTTCCTTATTTTTTTATGATACATTTGAAAGTGAAAAGGATTTTTTATCTGTTCTTTTATTAAATCAAGAAAAATACAAAATAGGGTATTTTTTTTTTTTTCTTCTTCTATTTTGGTAACCTTTGTATAAGAGAAATAAAAATTTTTTAAAATGTTTTTAATTTTTTCGTTTATATATCCATTTTTTAAAAAATTATCTAATTTTTTAAAAAAAATATTCTCCATTTTAGATTTCTATAGGGTTGTTAGTTTTTTTTGAGATAAATATATACTTATTTAAGTGAAGATTATCATTACCTTGAAATTCAATTTTTCCATGATATTTTTTTGCTGTTTTTATAAAATATTTTTGATTTAAATAATTTAACATTTCTGGATGTAAAAATAATTGAATATCTCTTTGTTTATGGAAGAGCAGTATTTTTTTTAATATTCTTTCTATTTCTATCACAAGGCTTTCTTTGGATTTTATCATGCCAGTGCCCATGCAATAAGGACAATTGGTAAATATTATTTGTAAAATAGATTCTCTTTTTCTTTGACGAGTCATTTCAACAAGACCAAGTTCGCTCATTCTAAGAATAGTGCATTTAGCTGAGTCTTCTTTAGTACATTCCTTTAATTTTTCTAATATTCTTCTTTGATTTTTTTTATAACGCATATCTATAAAATCACAAATTATAAGCCCTCCAATATTTCTTATTCTAAACTGTCTAGCTATCTCCTCTGCTGCTTCTAGATTTATTCTTACTAAAGCTTCTTCTAAATTAGAGGGGGTTTCATTTTGCAAGCTTTTTCCTGAATTTACATCTACAGTATGCATTGCTTCTGTTTGATCAAAAAAGAGGTATCCTCCACATTTTAACCAAATTTTTCTGTGTAAAGCTTTTTCTATTTCTTCTTCTATTTTGTATTTTTCAAATATTGGAATTGGATATTTATAAAATTCTATTTTTAAAGGATGTTCATTGGAATAGGAAGAATAAATTTTTTTAGCATATTTATAAGTTTGATAGTTATCAATTAATATTCTATCTAATTTTTTATCTATAGCAGTTAAAACAGATCTTTTTATAAGATCTGATTCTTCAAAAAGACAGGTAGGAGATTTAGATTTTTCAAATTTTTTGACGATATCATTCCATTTTTTTAATAAATCATGAGCTTCTGTTTTCAACATTTTTTCTGTAGTATTTGCACTAGCTGTTCTACAAATAAAACCCATTTTTTTTGGTATTTTAAAGGAATTTATTATTTTTTTTAATTTATCTCTTAGTTCCTTATCCTCTATCTTTCTAGAAACTCCTTTGTGAGGCATGTTTGGAAGAAGCACTAAATATCTCCCAGGTATTGAGATATTTGAAGTTAATCTAGCTCCTTTAGTTCCTATAGGTTCTTTTACAACTTGAACTAAAACTGGTTGATCTTTTTTTAATAGTTGATTTATGTCTTTATCCATTTTTTTGTTTTTATAAGAAGAGGAATCGTATTGTATGTCAAAATCCATATCAAACATCTCTTCAAATTTTTTTGTATTTTCTAAAATATCACTTATATGAATAAAGCCATTTTCTCCTTCATTGATATCGATAAAAGCAGATTGTATATTATGGAGAATATTTATTACCTTTCCTCTATAAATATTACCTGTTATTTGTCTAGAATTTTTTCTTTCTATTATTAGTTCTTCTAGTTTCCCAAATTTTAGTAAAGCATACCTACGTTCTTTATTTTCAATATTTAAGATAATTTCTTTCATAAAAAGTATTTTTTTTAAATTATAAAATATAAAAATATCTTTTTCCAGGAAAATTTATTTTTTTGTAGAAAGAATTTTTTTAATTTTAAAAATAATTTTTTGATTTAAAATTGATAAAGAACCTTTTATTGCACTTATAAAGGCTTCGGGGGATGAATAGCCATGGCATTTTATGATAAGAGCATCTACCCCTATTAAAATAGCTCCAGGATATTTTTCATAATGTAAATGGTTTTTTAAATCATCAAAAAAAGGTTGTAATTTAGAATGCTTTTCTTTAAAGCTAGAGATATGATCTAAGATCAGATTAGCTATTCCTTCAGATGTTTTTAAAAAAACATTACCTGTAAAACCATCTGTTATTAAAACATCTATCTCTTTAGAAAAGACCTCTTTCCCTTCTATATTACCTAAAAATTCAAAAAAAGATATTTGTTTTTCCATTTTTTTCAGTTCTTCAAATGTTTTTCTTATCTCTAATGTTCCTTTTTTTGCTTCTTCTCCAATATTTAATAAAGCAATTTTTGGTTTTTTTATTCCCTTGGCTTTTTGAAAAGCTGTTCCCAAAATAGCAGATTCTATAAGGAATTTAGATTTTAAAGAGATGTTGGCCCCAACGTCTAAAACAGCTAACATTTTAGATTTACTAGGCATAGATATTAAAAGAAAAGGGCGGGTTATATTTGGGAGGAGATTAAGCATCATTTTTGCACATGACATTAAAGCTCCAGTATTTCCCGCAGATATTAAAGCATCTGCTTTTTTTTCTTTTAAAAGCTGCATTCCTATAAAAATAGAGCAATCTTTTTTTTTTCTAACAGCTAAGATAGGATTTTCTTCCATAGTTATAAGGCTTTTAGCCTTTATGAAAGAGATATTAGGATGTTTTATTTTAGGGCCTTCAGAGCCAATAAATATAAATTTAATATTTTTGTACAAATTGTTATTTTTTAAAAAATTTATAGCTGCTTTTAAAATAGAATGGGGCGGATTATCATTGCCCATTAAATCAATAGCTATTTTCATTCTGTAGATTCTTTTTTTAATTTTATTACTTTATTTTTATAAAAACCGCAGTGAGGACATATTTTATGAGGTAAATTATCATTATTACAATTTTGACATAGTATTATATTTACCTTTTCTTTTGCTTGGTGAGAAAGTTTCTTTTTTTTCCTAGAATTGGAATGTCGATTTCTAGGTACTGCCATTTTTTCCTCCTTTTTTTAAAATTTTGAAAGGGTAAGATGCTTTTTCTTCCTTTTTTAAAAATTTTTTTATATGTTTTCTGTTTGGACAATTTTTTTCACATTCTACAAAATTAGGTATGTTTAAAAGCAAGGCATTTCTTAAATCATTTTTATAAGAGTATATAGAGTTATCTATTTTTTTTGTAGGTATGTTCAGTAATATTTTTGCTTCTAATGGTTGGGAAGTTAGTTTATTGCATATTGAACAGTGCATTTTATATTCTGTTTTAGCAGTTAAATCTATTATTAGATAACCATTTGTTATGTAAACTCTGCTATCAATTTTTACTAAAGAATCCATTGTTAAATCTTTTTCTTTTATTTCTAAAAAATCTGGAGAAAAAGATTTTGTTATAATCATTTCTTTATTTAAGTTATTTAGGAATATATTCATCTTTTTTTATAAAAAACCTATTATTTAGCATTTTATGTTATTTTTCAAATTTAATATATTTAATATATGCAATGCAGCTTTTTTATTAACATTTTGATATGAATTTTTAGGAGTAGAGATAGCATTTATTACTTTGTTTAAATTAAAGATAATATTTTTTTTAAAACTATTTTCATTTAACATCTTATTTGTTAAATGATAAAGAGATTCTTCTGTTAAATTTGATCCAAATAGTTCTGGAAAGACAAGTTTATTAGCTAAAATATTTACAATGCAATAATAGGGTAGTTTTATTTTTAAAATATTTTTTGCTATCAAAAGATCTAGAGGTTTTATTTTGTATATCACTATTGTAGGTATTTTATGGAGAGCTAATTCTAAATTTACAGTTCCTGAGGTGGCTATTGCAAAGTTTAGATGTTTCATAAGGTCATAATTTTTTAAGGAGGGATAAAATATTAATCTTTCTTTTAAAATAAGTTTATATTTTGCAGATAGTGCATATATTATATTCTCTAGACTTTTATCAGCTATAGATATTACAAAGCAATAATTTGGGTATTTCTTAAAAATTTTAGAAATAATTTTTAATTGAATAGGTAGATTGTTTTTTATCTCTTTTTCTCTACTCCCAGGGAATATTCCTATTAAAGCATTTGTAGAGTATTTCCAATTTTTCTCATACGCATATTTTTTTAAATTAGTTATTAAAGGGTTACCTATATAATCTATTTTTATAGTAGAATTTTTAAAATATTTTTTTTCAAAGGGAAATATGGAGAGAAGTAGATCTATGCTTTGCTCCATAATTTTTATCCTTTTTTTTCTCCAAGCCCATATTGATGGGCATATATAATGGATAATTTTTCCTTTATAACCTTTTTTTTTAAGAGATCTTTCTAATCTTAAATTAAAGTCAGGATAATCTATAAAGATGCATACTTTAGGATTTAATTTTAAAATAGTTTTTCTTAAATAAAAAAAATTTTTTATTAAGGAGGGTAGTTTTTTTAATATTCCAAAAAAACCCATTACTTCGAAATCTTTTAAAGAGAGGATAGTATCTATTTTCATTTTTTTCATCTTTGGGCCCGTTACACCACAAAGTGAGAGGTTCTTTTTTTTTAATATTTCTTCTATTAAATTTATTGCTAATATTTCAGCGCTTCTCTCTCCAGCAAAGATGAATAGATCATATTTTTTCATAATTTCAATAAAAGGATATCTTAATAGTATTTTACTATTCAAGTTTTTGATAGAAATTTTTTATTTTTATGAGAACTTATAAACCTTTCATGCCATATATTATATTTTTTAAAAAATGTTTTTTGATGCATAGCACGCAATTTAAAAAATTGAAGAGCAAGAATAAATGAGGGATCTTTTGGGATTTTTATCTTTTTTTTAAATGTAGTAGTAAATCGGAATTGAGTTGTTAGTATAGAAATCATATTAATTTTTATCTTTCTTGAAAGATGAAAAAAGGGTGAAAAGATATTATTTATTGTTTTTTTTGCTTCTTGAGAGATATGGAATAAATTTAAATCTTTGTCAGATATTTTTTTTTCTAAAATTGGAAAAACTAAACAACTTAATAAGATAGATCTATCTAAAGATAATGAGCCATGTTTACAAGTATAAATGTCAGCTTGTTTTAATAGCTCATATATTTTTTTTGATTCTTTGAGGAATAAATTAATTTTTGGAAGCAGATAAAATAGAAGTCCATGTTCTTGAAGTAATTTAAAAAATGTTTCAGAAGATCCCGATTCTAACATTCTTAAAAGTTCTTCTAATATTCTTGCTTGAGAGCTTTTTTTTATATCTTTTTTGCATTTTTTTAAAGCTAAAAGAGTTTTTTTTTCTATTGTAAAATCAAATCTAGCTTTAAATTTCAAAAGTCTTATCATTCTTACAGGATCTTGAGTAAATCTTATTTTAGGATCTCCTATTGTTTTTAATATTTTTTCTTTTGAATCTTCAATTCCTCCAACATAATCTATTATTGTTTGATTTTCTGGATCATAAAAAAGAGCGTTAATTGTGAAATCTCTACGAAATGCGTCTTCTTGTGCTGTTCCCCAAATGTTGTTTTCTTCTATTAAAGCAGAAGTTATTTCACCAGCTCTAAAAGTAGATACCTCTATTATTTTTTTACCAAATTTTATATGAGCAAGACGGAATCTTTTACCAATCAAAAAGCAGTTTTTAAATATTTTTTTTATCTCTTCAGGTTTAGCTGAAGTGGATACATCGAAATCTTTTGGAATTTGTTTAAGAAGAAGATCTCTAACACTACCTCCTACTAAGTAAGCTGTATAACCATGTTGTTTTAATTTTGCAATTACATATATAGATTTTATATCCAATTTTTGTGGAGAGATCAAATGATCTTTAAAGTGGTAGATCATAGGTTTCATTTTGCAATTAATTCAAAGAGTATTTTAAAAAAAATAAAAAGTCAAGGAGAGGCATTTTAAGCTATTAAGAGAGATATTATAAAAGCATTTTTTATTTTATGAATAGATAATTTATCAAATGCGCATTTGTATAATATCTCTATTTTATTGCATATTAAATTATTTTATTATAAAGAGAAAGTAGATGCAATTTAGGAGGAAGATATGAATTGTATATGTTTAAATATTAAATCTTTTGCACTTTCATTAGGTATTACCTGGGGATTATCTATGATTTTTTTAGGCTGGGTAGCTGCTTTAGGATGGGGAGTTTCTTTAGTTGAACTTTTTTCTTCTTTTTATGTTGGTTTTAGTGCAACTTTTATAGGCGGAATTATTGGAGGTTTATGGGGATTTGTATTGGGAATGATTATAGGAGCAGTGATTGCTTTTTTCTATAATCTTTTTGCAAAAGTTTGTGTTAAAGAAGCTAAGAAAAAGTAAAATAGATTAAGCCGAAGCAAAAACTTCGGCTTTTATTTTTTTGTTTGTTTTAAAAAAATATTAAAGTTTAGTATAAAAGGTAAAATCTTTAAGGAGTTTTTTATGGCTAAACTTTATTTTAGACATGGTACTGTTGGTAGTGCTAAGACTCTTAATCTTTTAGCTGTTGCTCATAATTATAGACAGCAGGGAAAAGAGGTTTTTCTTATAAAGCCAGAATTAGATCATCGTTTTGGGAAGGAAAATATTAGATCTAGAGCTGGATTAGAAATGACGGCAGATCTATTAGTTCAGGTAGATACGAAATTGGAATTTAGTAGTTTTGTTGGCATAAGTTGTATTTTAGTAGATGAATCTCAATTTTTAAGTTCCTATCTTATAGATCAACTAAGAGATATAACTTTTAAAGTTGATATTCCTGTTATTTGCTATGGCCTTAGAACAGATTTTAAAAGTAAATTATTTGAGGGTTCTAAAAGACTTATGGAGTTAGCTGATTCTATAGAAGAGATAAAATCTACCTGTTATTTTTGTAATAAAAAAGGAATTTTAAATTTAAAGCATGTTAATGGAAAGGCTGCTGTGACAGGTCCTTCTATTCAATTAGGAGCTGAAGAGTTGTATTATCCTGTATGTTATAAATGTTATAGAGAACAGATAAGTGGGATAAAAGATAAAGAATTAGCAGGGCATAAGTAGATTTTAAAATTTTATTTGATGAATTAAATTTTTTAATTCATTATTTATATCTAAATATTTTGCTGATCGTGCTTCTTTTTTTACTATTATTTTTAAGTTCAATTTATCTATTTTTTGATTTTTAAAAGATTCTCGTATCCTTCTTTTTATTTTATTTCTTAAAATAGCTTTTCCTAGTTTTTTAGAAATAGAAATTATCATTTTTGTTTTGTAAGATGGAAAGTAGATTAAATTGAAAAGATCTCCTTTAATTTCCTTTTTTATGAGATTTTTACACACTTAATGTTTTTCTGTTTTTTCTTCTTTTCCTATTTAAGATCTTTCTACCATTTTTGCTCTTCATTCTTACTCTGAAGCCATGGGTTTTTTTTCTTTTTCTACAGCTTGGTTGATATGTTCTTTTCATTTTAAAAAAGTTTTTTTAATTTATAATAAGAAAAAAATAATTACTTTGCAATAAGTTATTATTTTTTATAAAAATTTTAGGGGTTATTTTTAATTATTTAGTAGAGGGGCTTATATTATAGGATGGATTTTATAAGCTGCTTATAATGAATTCTTTTAATTTTTTAATTAGGCTTTAATTTTTTATGTTGTATAATTAAAACATGATTTTTTTAAAACCTTTTTTTAAATGCACTTTTCTTGATCCTGTAGATCTAAGTGATGAAAGTATTAAAAATAATTTTTCTGATGCTTCTTTAGAAAAAATATCTAAAAAAGCGCAAAATTTAATTGCACAAAAAGATCTTCAAAAAATTTTATCTAGTCCTTTAGTAAGTTTCACCAAAAAGGAACATGAGGAAAAATTACGAAAAAGCAAAAGAGAAAGCCAACGATTTTAATCGTTGGATGAATTTTTAAAAAAAAATCTTGAATTATATGTTTTTAATACATATATTTTTTTTTATGAATAAATACAATAAAACA
>LJUH01000030.1 GCA_001303765.1 Chlamydiae bacterium SM23_39 | reverse complement strand
TATTTGAAATTAACTTTTAGACTTTTTTTTATTTTTTTAAAAACAAAAATGAAAAAAATTAAGAATTTTTATCAAAAAATTCAATTATTTCAGGGTCGACTAATGAGAATTCCCAGCAATCTTTATCTTTATAACAATATATTTGGATTATTAATTCTTCATTTTCATTTGAAATTTCTGCAACTTGAATGTTTTCATAAATAATATCTGCTACTAAATTATTTTTATTTGGTAAACTGCCTACTGTAATTTTAAATTTACTCATTTTTTTCTTCATTAATTTCTAAAAGTGTTTTTTTTGCTTCTTCTAGAATCTCAACAAATTTTTTATATGAAAATTCCCAATACTTGTCCATTTGTGGTGGGTATAGTTTAATTTCGATATTTTTTATTCCTTTATCTTGATTCAAAGTTGCTAGTGTAGCATTTTTATAGACAATATCTACAACCATTCCTTCGTAATCTAAATCACTACAAAGTCTAATTTTAAAATATTTATTAAAATTTATTTCTTTTTCCATTCAACAAAACCTCTTAATGTTCCATCTTTTTTAAAATATGCACCTATCCCATTTGGTAAATAAATTTCAAAACCAATATTTCCATCAGGAATAATAATTTTTTTGGGATCATTTAGAGCTCTTCCTGCTTTTGTTAACCCTCCTCTATCAAAAATCTTGCCAGCTTTGGCTAACTCTTTAATATTAAAGCTCTTTATAATTTTCCCTGTAGATGCTGCATTTTTGAAAACTCTATTAGAATAAACTATTTCTTT
Organism: Chlamydiae bacterium SM23_39; assembly: GCA_001303765.1. GTDB lineage: Bacteria > Chlamydiota > Chlamydiia > Chlamydiales > SM23-39 > SM23-39. Next base: position 14,542 of record LJUH01000030.1, on the reverse strand, counting down.
AAATGCACTCGATCCTCCAGTGCCAGCTAGAGCTTCTAGAACTACGACTCTTTCAGTTCTTTTTAAATTCTTAGCAAGTATTGCAAGTTCTTTAGCACCTTTTACCCCTTTCGAGATTGCTTTTGCTGTAGCTCCTGGTATAAGAATATCAGCTCCATATTTACCGACTATATATCCTGATCTCTCACCTTTTTCTTTAGGGGATAAAGATTCCCATGTATTGATTAACTCACAAACTTCTGGAGCTAACGTTTGGCTTAACTCTTTCCATTCTTGAGAATAAGCAATTTTTGCAATATTAGAAAAGGCAACATATAGTCCACGTCCTGTATCAACAGGATGAGTTATTGCATTAGCTGCAAATGAAATTAGCTGTTTTCCAGATTCAACAGCGCCTTTAGCCATACCAGTTGTTGCTCCCACACTAAAATCAAAGCAGTCTACAAAAGTTGTAGATTTTATATTAGCTTGATCTTGCCTTGTATAAACTTGATAATCATTTAAAGAATGTTCAAACTGTCCATCTTGCAAAAAGGCATAAGCTCTATCTAAATAAATATTGTGATTGTTTGGATTATTTGTAATTGCTTTTTCAAAATTATCTATTGCTTTGGCATAATGCTCGTTATTTAAGGCTTGTTCTCCTTGAGAACGAAAAAAGTTTTCTTGAAAATTCTGATTAGAGCTATCATTTTTATCCATGTATAATGATGCTTGATTGGTTGCAAAAACATCATCTACTTTTCCATGTCCTCGATTTATTATCTTCTCATGTGTTTCTAATGGAGTATATTTTGGAATATTTTCAATAGAATTATGTGCTAAAGTAGATCCGATAATTCTTTCATTGTTTGTTTTAATATAATTTTGATCTTTTGGATCTGAAATATGAAGATTATTTTCAACAATAGTATCTTTATATTCAGAAATTTGATCATTAAAAGATTGATATAAAGTAGGATCTTGAGAATTGCTATTAGCATTTTCTTGAGGTAAGGTAGGATCAGAGGCTGGGTTTTCTTCTTTCTTTGATTTTGAAGTGAAAGACTCAGGAGCTGCAGCTTCAGATGATGCATTAGATTTTGCTATAGCAACTGTAGCTACTACTGCTCCAGCACCGACAACTACAGCAGATCCAATTATAAAAGCTTTTTTATTTTTCTTTATAAATTTACATGCTTTTTTACAACCCCTCTTTATTTTTTTGAACTTTTTTTTAAACCAATTCTTACAAAGAATAATATCATGCCCTCCATAACAAACAGCCGGTATAATTTGGTAATCCCCAGCTTCATAAGATGAATTTTCAAACATATCATCATCTTCATATGGACTTAAAAGTTCTTGAATATCTTTTTCTAATTCAGCCTTTTCTTCTTCTGTTGCATTTGGAAGTGTTCCGCTTCTTGCTAAAAAAGCTAAAAAATAACTTATTTCATACAAATCTTGTTCTGTAGCTACATCTTCTAATAGACCATTTTCTAATTCTTCAATAAGCCTAATAACTAAATCATATACAAGAAGACCATCTTCATTATAAAGTTGCTTCATAATATTCCCATTACCTGCAAAATAAGATTGAGATTGACTATCTGATGGATATGGAGTTGATGCTATAAGAAGAGAAGATACATTAGTAAAAATTAAAAAAAAGACAAAAAGCTTTGATTTTTTTAAAAGTTTTACCATAGGACTTCCAATTTAAATTTATAGAATCTTATTTTTATTGGATAAAATTTGCAAGATATTTGATCAAAAATGCAACTTCATGCTACTAAATCTTTGTAATTCACAAATATCTTTTTGAAGTTTTTTTTATTATAAATACCCCCATTATCCACAAAAAGTAATTAAAGCGGATAATGAGGGCAGAATTTATCAGTTGTTTTTCTCAAAAGCTCGTGGATTTAGAATCCAATATTCATGAGATCTCCCTATATTTGAGGAAATCTTTTCACGAATAATACATTCATAATCCTGTAGTAAATTTAAAGCTTCCCGAACCCTATGCGAGCATGAGGAGCCCTCCTAGGCCTTGATGATAAATATCATGGGCTTTAAACCTACTAGGTAAGCGTTTTTGTTTAATAAGATTTAATATAGTTTCAGCATCGTTGGATGAACCTCCAGAAATACTGTTATAACATCTTTCTGCATGAGATTCATAATATTTCAGAAGTTGCAAAGCTTTTTTGAAGGTTTCTTCATTAACTTCATCTTTGCAATCTCCTTCCAATATTTCTTGCAGACAATGTATTACTATAATTAAAACAGCTAAAGGCTTGGATTGTTTTCCTAGATGACTTTCCCAATGTGTGGGATGTTTGCCAAATCTAGTATTATTTTCGTGTGCTTCTAGCCATTCATTAAACAAGATTTGAGTTTCATTACTAAAATACAAATCACGATTGTCCTTACTTCCTTCGTCTATTTTATTAAAAATATCTTCTATTTTTAATTTAAGAGTAGAAGAAATAACTTCTTTTGTGATTGTAAAAGGTTTTTTATGATCAGGAAAGCAAATAAGTTGAAATCTTTGCATAAATCCATCAGCATTGTTCCCTTGGCTAATAGCTTCTCTTAAATACGATAAAAGAGCTGTAGGTGGGATGCAACCTATCCAAGTAAGGCAAAGTGGAATATTTAATAAAGATTCACGACACATCCTATCTTCTGAATATTCCTCTAATCCAGACCAACAACTCATCATAAAAGATCGATCTCCTTCATTACCAACTTTTTCTAAGCGTTTGAGTTGCCCTTTGAGCTCATCATTACGTAAAATGATACCCTTGGGGTTTCCTGCCATTAATTCTCTTAGTTTTGGTGTGGTAATATCATCGGTGATATACCTTTTTCTTATCGGTATTGGTCCTTCAAAGTCCTCTCCTGTCATATCTTTTATTTGTTTATACTCTTTTTTTGCTGCAATAAATTCGATTCCAGCTTTTTTTTCTAAGGGTTTAAACAAACTAAAGATCCTTCGCATGATAGGACTTTTTTTTGCAGAAGGTTGCCCTACTAACATAGCCCAACAATTGGCTGTTTCTTTCCAAGGATTACCTTCTTGCATTTGCAAATGTATAGATCTTCCTATCAGACCTCCTATTGAAGCAATAAAAGTTGTTCCTGCAAAATCAGGTGTTTGTGAAAATTGCTTAGATGTTAATGAAATAAATTCTTGGACATCTTTTGGAAAAACTTCTAATGGAAAGTCAGGGACAGAAGAAAATTCTTTATTAAAAGGCTTTGGTGGCCCTTCAAATAGAGCTTCTATTTTTTTAAAAGCAACCTGAGGACATTCTTCTACATTTATTTTATTGTCATCTATTTCCTTCTCCAAGGCTTTTTGTATATTTGGAATTAGATTTTTATCCAAATATGAAAAGCCATCCCATTCTTGTCCCAATAGTAGAGTATTTGTCAGCCAATCTACTAAATCTCCTCCTGAAATATTTGGAGTTAGATTGACTGCAAAAATTTTTGCATTAGGATTTATACGCAAAAGTTCAGCTGATACAGCTTTTGTAAAAGCAATACCAGATGTATCATTATCGCGTAAAATGATAAAATCAGTATAATATCTTAATGGGAGCCAATTAGATTTGGTTACATTAGAAGCTCCTAAAACATTTGAAACGGCAGGCCATTTTAGTTGATGTAAAACGCTTGCGCATTTTTCTCCTTCTACAATAAAAATAGTTTTAGAAGAATTGTTTTTAAGTGAATCTAATCCATAAAGAGGATAGGGAGATGGTGGCATCCCCTCTACCCATTCACTATCCTGTAAACAAAATTGACGATATGTTTTTTTGTTACCTTGATTGTATCTTGCGATAATCATAACAGGATTTCCATTGTCTACATAAATCCAATGATTTATATATCCTAGCTGGAAATCCCTAATATCTAATAATTGATCCATACCCATTATAAAACCCTCCAATTGTTAGAGAGCTTTTCTAATGCTTCTAAAAAACTCAGATTGTCTCGTTTTTTAATAAAATCAATAACATCTCTACCTAATGCTCCACAGGACCAACATTTAAAAGCTCCTGTTTCTACATTTATTTTAAAAGAGCCTGGTCTTTTATCATCATGAAAAGGACATAAACCAGCAACAACCCAATTAATAGACTTATTTCCATAGCTACTTAAATTCTGTTCTAAAAGATAAAAAGCATATGGATCAATGTTACTTTTAATTGAAAAAGCATTTAATTTGTGTTTATAGTAATGCATTGTGTAGCTCCTTTTTTTTAGATGTTTGTGATTCGATCCATTTATCAAAGAAATCCATTCGTACATATAGTCTTTTGCCTATTTTACGAATCGCTTTTGATAATCCGTTTTTATGCCTGTTAAGCATAAAATAGTCTAATTGCCCCTTAGTAAAAGGGTATCTGGAACTTTCTTCTATTTGTTTGAGTTTCCAGTACTCATAATAATTATGCATTTCACTCCTCCTTATTTGGTTAGTTTTGAAATACAACCGAAATATAGGGGCATTTTTTTGCTAAGGAGTAAGGACTGCATTTTTTTTTCTGAAAAAAATGTTAAAAAAATAAATTAAGAAATATTTAGATTAATTTTGTTTGTTAAATATTTATGCTTTGAAGGTATTTTGAGGGTGTTTTTGACTGAATTTTAAAAGCTGTATTTTATCTACTTTTTTTAAAAAAAATGCAATTTTTTTGAGATAATTCTTGACACTGCATTTTTTTTGGCTAATTTTTGGCCTTTTTTGGGCGCCCTTTTTCTCGATTAGGAAAAAGTTTAGGTAGCCAAGATTTTACTACAGTGCTTTTTCTATAATTCTTTCCTAGATCTCTAATATATCTCATTACATTTTGCATTTTGGGATGCTGGAATATTTGTTCGTTTGTCATAGGATTATTAAGAGTTAATTCTTCGGCATGTTTTAAATAAAGAGCCCTATGATATTCTTGTCTATGAACCTGCATAAGTCTAAGCGCAGTATTCATAGGTTGAAATTCGATTAAAAGCTCCATAAGATAGAGTGGTAAACATTTAAAAAATTTAACAATAATAGGAATTTTATTTTCTGCTGCCCACTTTATGAATTTCCAAGAAGACATCACTATATCTTTTTCTATATATTGAAAATATGTGATTTTTTTATCTTGAACATTTTTTAGAAATTTTTTTTGTATATTTAAAGCTTTGAAAAATTTATTTTTCTCTTTGACTGGAATTTTTCTTTTGGATTTCATAAGTTTATCTAATTTTTCTGGAGAGAGGCCTGATATTAATGCTGAAAATTGATCTAAACTCCAAAAATTTTGATTAAAGTAGCTTTTATAAAGCTCTTCTTCTGTCATATTTTGGAATAATACATTCCAAAGAATTCCTTTATGTGTCATCTTTCCCTCCTAAAATTTGTTTTGAAATGTTTTCACTAAATTTTTTTGTGATGTTGGATTCTAAATGAACATATCCTTTTAAAGCTCCAATATTTCTGTGGCCAGTTGCTGTTTGAAGTTCTAATATCGAAGCTCCTTGCATAGCAGCCATAGTTGAAAATTGATGCCTACATGAGTGAAAAACAAATCCTTATGATATTTGCTTTTTTAAGAGCCCTTGCCCAAGATTTTTTAATATCTATTTTGCCAAAGGATGTTTTACTGGCAAATATGAGCTCTTTATTAGGTTTCTTGTTTTCGAATATTTTTTTTAGTTCTTTTATTATTTCATTTACCAGAGGAATTGTTCTTGGATGGCCATTTTTTGTATGTCTTAAAAATGCTATTTGATTATTAAAATCTATATCAGACCATTTTAAAGATAAAATTTCGCCTTTTCTTGCTCCTGTAGTTAAAGCTATTAAAACAATACAATAAAGGTATGAATTTGAACTTTCTTTGCATGCATCAAGTAAATGAGTAATTTCTTTATTGGTAAGAATTCTGTCTCTGCTTTTAGATTCCTTTAATTTAGAAAGAGCGAAGCAGGGATTCTCATCTATCCATTTTAATTTTTTTGCATAGCTAAAAATAGCTGATAAGCTGCTTATATATCGATTTATCGTAGCAGGAGAGCGTTTAAATATTTTGGTTCCTTTGGTGATATTATTATCTAATAGAAGTTGTCGCTCTTTCCCTATTTTTTCTGAGGTAATATGTACAAGAGCAAATTTGCCAAATTTTTCTTTCCAAAAATCTAAATGTCTTTTTGTGTCTTTTGCAGATTTATGATGTTCTATTTTTCCATCATTTAAAAATCTTTCAATGAGCTCTTCTAAAGTATGAAGCTTATTATGCAGATTAAACTTGAAACGACCTCGTTTGATTGTCATTTCTGTTTCTTTAGCCCAATCTTCAGCTTCTTCTTTGCGTTCAAAATCTTTATAGATTTTAGGATATCCCTTTACATGTATTAATACACGCCAAGAATGTCCTTTTTTAAGTTTTCTTTTATATATAGATGCCATGTCCAACCTTTTTGTTAAGTAAAAAACATAGCGATGGAAGGTTGGATGGTTCCTCAAATCGGTTAAATTTGTTTTTTAGTGCGCCATATTTGCGCCATTTCAACTAATTTGCCCTTAAACCTTTTCCAGTCATATTGTTTTTTACATCCTATCTTTTAGGATATAAACAGTTTAAAAATGTGGGGCAAGAGGGACTTGAACCCCCGACCAACGGATTATGAGTCCGCTGCTCTAACCAACTGAGCTATTGCCCCAAAAGTATTTTTTATGTTATCTAAAATTTTTAAATAAAATCAATATTTTTTATATAAAAAATGGTTGAATTATAAATTTTTACGTTATATAGGTTATTATTCAGGGAGGATGGCTTTGAGAAAAGTTCTATTTTTGTGTTTTTTCTTATTATTTTTTAATGTTGAATCCGAAGAACCCATTAGTGGACTTACTAGATCTGATAATATTCCTGAAGAATCTATAGAAGGAGCTACAGATACTTATTTTGAGGGATATATTCAAGCTTTATTAGACATGCATTTTTATGAATATAAGGTTGTTGTTTTAGTTCATGATGGTATTGTATGGCTTGCAAATATGCCTAAAAATGAACTTTTATCAAAAAGCATCTCCTCTTTTGTAAAAGATGTTCCCGGAGTAAAAGAGGTTAAAATTTTAAATGGAGTTCCTCCAGATATTATAAAGGAACGAGAGAAATATGTTAATAGACCTAGATTAAAAGGAATATGGTTCCCTCAATTAACATTGCTTTATCAACCAATGATTGCTAATCCTAGAGGTGTTGTTTATGGGATAGGATATAGAGGAGGTGATAAGGTCATATCAAAAAATGTGATATATGTTTCTTTAGGAGATGATTTTCCTATTTTTAGATGGTTAGATGTTGGGCGTTTGCATGGAGATTTGCAGGTAGGAATAGAAGCAGGGATATGGTCAGTTTTTGATGTGGATGTTAAAAAACCTAATATTAATGGTGGAACAGCTTTAGTAAATACGGATTTTTATGTAGGATTTCCTGTGACATATGCTATAAATAAATGGTCTTTTAGATTTAGAGGATATCATCAATCATCACATTTAGGAGATGAATTTTTAGTTAATCATCCCGGCTATAAAAGAGTTAATCCTAGTTTCGAAGCTGCAGATTTTTTTACTTCTTATCAAGCTACAGATTTTTTAAGGTTATATGGAGGTCCTGGAGTTATTTTACATAGTGATAAAAGTTTTAATATGGAAAGAATATATGTTGAATATGGTTTAGAAGTTAGAATGGGAGGAAAAAAGATCTATTACCATAAACTTTATGGTAATTTTATAGCAGCAGCATATTTTAGAAATTGGCAAGTTTTTCATTGGAATTTAGATAGTACTTTTTTATTTGGATATGAGTGGAGTAAATTACAAGGCGTTGGAAGAAAGATTAGAATTATTGCAACATATCATCATGGATACTCTTTAGAAGGGCAGTTTTTTAAAGATAGGACTTCTTATGGGACTATCGGTTTTTCTTATGGATTTTGAAAATAAAATCCATCTTTATAAATAGGTCCATTTTTTCCTATGGGAAGAGTTTTTGAGAAGAAATCTTTATATATTTTTATTCCTTGTTCAGCATTTTGAATGCAATAAAAGCAGTTGCTTATCCATTCAGAACCTTTAATAGTACCTGTTTTTAGATTACAATTAAAACGAGAAGAGATTTTTTCTTTCCAATAATTGACCTCCCCTAATAATAGGATAGGCGTAGATTTTACAGCTCCTACTTTTCTTCTTAATTCTTCTAAGATATATTCAAAATCTGTTCCGCTACCGCCTGGTAAACATATTGGAAAATCTAAATGAAATTCTGCTTGTCTTTCTACTAATCTATCAAGTCTATATGTCATTTTAGCATCTATAAAAGGATTTATTTTTTGTTCATTAAGTACAGAATTTTTTTTATTTTTAAAATTTACTATATTTGCGCAAGATAAAATATTTAACTCTTTTGCTATTTTATTTCCAATCTCCATAACTCCTGGTCCTCCTCCTGTAACTAGAGCTATAGGTATGTTTTTATTAAAAAAAGGGTGCTCTACATTTTTTTTTAATTCTAGTAATTTTTGCATTAATAATTTTAATTCTTTTTCAAATGAGTTTTTTAAGATATTAGAACCATATATTCCAAAAAAACAAGCTTTTCTAAAGGTGTCAATCTTTTTTAAAGGAACAAACATTCCTACATCTTTATCAGGCCTTACAACATATTTTAAAATATTTTTTGAAGACTCATCGACCCAAAAAACAGATATAGCAAATTTATCTAAATCTAATAAAAAAGAGCGATCTTCATGAGAAAAAAAGATATCATTAGATCTAGAAGGTTTGTGAAAATAAATGCTTTTTATGCATCTCTGTATTTGTGTGTTTAAAAACATTTTTTTCATAAGTGGAGAGGGAAAATATCTATTTAAAAGGATTCCTTGAGATGTTATTTTATCCTGCTCCATTGCTTTTAAAAAAGGATAGGAAGATTGTTCTTTAATATATTTTTCAACTAAAAGGATTTGACGAGAGGGATAAGAAAATCCGGGAAATTTATGTTTATATCCTTCTCTTTTTATCCAATCTTTTTTTTCTAATTTTTCTAATTGTTTTCCTTTTACTATAAAAACAGAGGATAGAAACTTTTTTTCAGGAGCTGTTTTATATTTTTCAAATAATATATCAGGATTTTCTAATGAGATTTGCAACTGATCTCTATCTTCAAAAAATACATGTTCTTTATGAGGTTCTAAAGTATAGAATTCTAAGGGAATATTTATTATTTCTTCTTTACTATCACCTAAAAATTCATAAATATTTCCAGAATCTTTTGTGTCTGGTTGAAGTATGCAAGCAGAAGTATGTTCAAATCCTTTAGGAAGAAAACTGTTTTCTACTTTTGCAAATACTGTTCTAATGTGTAAGGGTTCTGTACTTACTAATAATATCTCATCTTTTTTTACGGATCTTGTTTCATTTGTATCTAACTTTTGATGTAATTTTAATAATTCTCTTGTTTGAAAATTATTAGATTTTAACATTCTTGATAAACTTGGTAAAAAACCATATATATTTTTTGAGTATTTTATTACGCCTTTTTTTAAAGGTAAAAAAGCTATAGTATATCCATCTATTTTTTTTAATATCAAATCATCTCTTTTATCAGTTCTTCCAAAAGATAAGAGTGGAGATCCATTTCTATCGCATCTTCCAAACATCCTCATTAAATAATAGGGTTCTCTAACTTTTCTGGATTGATCAACAACAAATAGTTTTCCTATAAATGTATTTTTAGATAGTAAAGGTAAAAGTTTTTGAGCTAAAGATCCAAAAGCATAAAGTGTTAAATCTATCTCACATCTCTTTTTTTTATAAGAAAGATCTAGTGTTACATTCTTACTATTTATTCCAAGTTGAGCTAGAGTGCTTTTTATATTAAAAATTATATTTTTTTTTTGATGAAAACCTAAAAAATCTTCAGGTATATTTTTAATAATAACTAATGCTTTTAATGATTTATTGTCTATTTTTTCTATTTTTTCTATATATCCATCAGGACTTATTAAGTTGGAATAGGAATTAGATAGATAACTTTCCATTTTAATTTTAATCTTGTTAAGATGTTTATAGAATAAAAAATAAATCAAAATGTGATTTTTATGAAAGATGAAATTATAAAAAAAAGTTTTGGAACTCATGATGGCAGTTTTCATGCTGATGAGATAACAGCATGTGCTTTTTTGATTTTGTTTGATTTAGTAGAAAGAGATAAAATTTTTAGAAGCAGAGATGAAAATGTTTTAAAGAGATGTGAATATGTATGTGATGTAGGAGGAAGATATGATCCTAAAAATAAAAGATTTGATCATCATCAGAAAGATTATACTGGGGATTTAAGTTCAGCGGGGATGATTTTAAAATATTTAAAAGATAAAAAAATAATTTCTTCTTCTCTTTATTCATATTTTAATAATTCTATTGTTTTGGGAGTTGATTATCATGATATTGGAAAGGTAAAATTTGAAGAAGGTATTTGTACTTTCTCGCAGATAATAGCTAACTTTTCTCCTATTGGTTACCATATTTCAGAAAAAGATTTTAACAATGCATTTTTTCAAGCTTTAGATTTTACTTATGGACATTTGAAAAGAGTTAAGGATAGGTTTTATTATTTAGAAAGCACTAGAAATATTGTTAAAAAATCCATGAAGAAAAAAAAGAGATATCTTATTTTTGATAAATCTATACCTTGGCTTGAAAGTTTTTTTGAAGAAGGAGGAAAAGAACACCCTGCTTTATTTGTTGTTATGCCTACGGGGGAGCATTGGAAGTTAAGAGCTATACCTCCATCTTATGAAGACAGGATGAATGTTAGAATGCCTCTTCCTGAAGAATGGGCTGGGATAAGAGGTGATAAGTTGAAAGAGATCACAGGTATTTCTGGAGCAATTTTTTGCCATAAAAATAGATTTATATCTATATGGGAAAGTAAGCAAGATGCTATTAAAGCTTTAGAATATATTTTAAAAGAAGAGGTAAAATGAGTAATATTTTTAAAGATATTATTGAGGGGAAACTTCCTGCAGAGAAAGTTTTTGAAAATGAAAAAATTTTAGCAATTAAAGATAAATATCCAATTGCTCCTGTTCATATTTTAATAATGCCTAAAAAGGAGATTTATAATATGCAGGAGCTGAAAAAAGAAGATTTTTTTCTTTTTTTAGATATTATAGAGGTAGCTCAAAAGTTAGCAAAAAAATTTAAAATAGAGGATGGCTATAGATTTTTAACAAATAATGGGAAAAAATCAGGACAATCTATTTTTCATTTACATTTTCATTTGATAGGGGGAAGAGTATTAGGACCTATGGGGTAAAAAATGTGTTTTTTATTTTTATTTTTATCTTGCTTTATTTTTTCTAGTGAGAAAGAGCTTATTGAAAGAATCGAAGGCCATATTTTTTTAGAGGATTATAATTCTGCTATTTTAGAGGCTAAAAAAGCTATTGAAATTTTTGATGATTCTAAGGATATAAAAAAAATTTATATAAGATCTTTGGCTTTAGCAGGATTTGAAAAGGAAGCTATTTTATTTTTAAAAAAAAATTTTTCAAATCAATACGAAAAGGATATTTTAGAAGATATAGCTTGGAGTATTTTAAGAAAGGGTTTTTTATCTTCTCAAAATAGTGTAAGACTTTCTAGTTTGATTGGAGCTTTTTTTGCAGATGATATTAGAAGCGTTGAAATGTTAAAGAATTCTATAAATGATCGGAATGCTATTTTAAGAGCTATCTCTGTAAAGCTCTCCTCTTATTATGGAGATGATGTTTTGAAAAATAAGATTTCTAGTTTGTTAGAAAAAGAAAAAACCTGGTTTGTTCGATTGGAGATTTTGAAATCTGTAGGAGAGATGAAGATAAAAGAAAGGGAGAAATACTTAAAAGAGTTTTTGAAAGGAGATATCACATTTGAGGAGAGAATTTTAGCTATTAAATCTTTAATAGAGATGCATGATTCAGTAGATCCAATTGAAATAAAAAAACTTTTAAATAGTAAATATTCTAATTTTAGAATATTAGGTTGTGAGATTGCATCTCATTTTAAGATAGAAGATGTCAAAGATGAGATATTATTATTGACATCAGATCCTATTTCTGATGTTAGGTTATCTGCATTAAATTCTATAGCTTTATTTTATTTTGATAAGATTGATAGAGAGAAGATACAAGATATTTTAAAAAAAAGGTATAATGATACCAATCCTTATGTTGCAATTACAGCTTCTTGGGTTGCTCTTATTGTAGATCCCATCCAAGGAAAGAAAAATTTAAAAAATTGGATTTTCGATAAATATTTAGAGAATAGAATATTTGCTTCTTCTGCTATTGCACAATCAGGTTCTTATGGATTAGAATTAGCAAAGGAACTTGTAAAAAAAACAGAAGATAGTTATGTAAAAGTCAATTTAGCATTAGGTATTTTAGGGCAAAGAGAAGAGGTAAAATATTGTTTAGATGTTTTGTTCTCTTTTTTAAAAAATAAATCAGAAATGTGGATGTGGTCTTCTGAAAAAAATCCTCTTTTTAGAGCTATATTACCTAGTACTATAACTTATATCGATCAATTTCCTAATTATCCTGAAGCTATAGATCAATCTGTGCAATTAGAACTTATTTCTCTTTTATCTATTTTGAAAGATGAAAGAGCAAAAGATGCTATAAAGAGATTTTTAAAAGAGAAGAGATGGGGTATTTCTGGTTTTGCAGCTGCTGTTTTAATAAAAGAGGGGGATGATGAATCTTTAAAACTAGTAAAAGAATTATTAAATGATAAAGAGGTAGATGTTAGAGTGCAGGCAGCTTTGGCGTTAGCTTTTATAGGCAAAGAGGAGGATGTGTATTCTATTTTAGAAGAAGCTTATTATAGAGCAGATTATTATTTGAAATTGGTTATATTGGAAGCTATTGGTAAGATTAAAAATAAAAATAGTATTTCATTTTTGCTAAAAACATTAGAAGAACCTTTTTTTATTATAAAAACAGCTGCAGCTTCTTCTTTACTTCAGATTATTAAAAATTGAAATGCTCTTTTCCTTCATTAAAGAATAAATTGAAAATATTCCATTTATCCTATTGGGAGATAGCAAGGTATGTAGGTTTAAATTTTTTAAAAAATAGGGTGGATTATTTATAATAGTTTTTAAGGGTTGTTCATTATATATATTTATTAATAAAGCTGCTAATCCTTTTGATATTAAAGAATCTGAAGTTGCTTTAAAGAATACTAAATTATTTTTATAATTAGAAATTAGATAAGTATTACTTAAGCAACCTAAGACTTTGTTTTCTATTTTTTTTTCTCTTTCCGGAAAAGTAGGTAAGCTCTTTCCAAGATTTATAATATATAAATATTTAGTTTCCTTACTCTTTTTTTCTTTAAAAGATTTTAATGTTGTTTCTACTGTTTTTTTAAAATTCATTTTATTTTTGTATTTTTTCTTATATGTAAAGGAGGATGCCATGTGGCTGAATGAATAGGCTGGATTCCTAGTGTCTTACAAAGAGCCTTAGAAGGTTTACTATTTTCATAATTTAGATAATCATCTATGATATTATTTAAGGTATTAGTTGAGTTAGGCAAGTCATGTAATTCTTCTAAAAATGTTTCTAAGAAATCTTTATTATTTTCAATATCATAAATTTTTTTATCATAATAAGCTCTATCTTTTCTTTTAATTTTTATTATGCTATCGATACTAGCACATATTGCAATTAGCGAAGCTAATACAAATATTAAGCTTGCTGATGGAATGATTGATATTTTTAAAGATAAAGACAAACTTTTTTTAAACAGATAGAAAATAGATAAAAATAATCCTGAAGTTGGAATTATTCCTAAAATAGTTAATGCTACCAAAGATATGCTGAATACTATGAAAAAGGACAGCGGGACTATCATAAATTGAGTGAAGAGGGGGATTTTTTTTGTGGGAGTGTGTTTTTCCATCTTCTTTTTAAGGGCTTCGAGATTAGTTGTTTGTTGATTTAATAGTTTATTAGCAATATCTTTAACTGTTTTTTTTGATTGCGATTTTATTTTAGAATCTAGATTTATTGAGTTTTTTTCTAACTCTTTCCTTAGTAAATTAACTGTTTCAGCAATAGTAGACATAATTACATCAATTGTAACAAAATCAACAAAAAATAAAAATATTTTATCATAAGATTTTGAACATTGGGTTTTTTAGAAGTACTTAAAAATAGATTGATAAAAATTTTTTCAATTTTAAAAAATTTTATAGGTAGTATATTCCATTGAAAAATTGGCAGTGTTTATAAAGAATTTTTTAAGAATTATAAAACTTTTTTTATTATAATTTTCTATTATCTCATATAAATAAACAGATTTTTTTAGATTTTTGTATGACATCTTATTTATGATCTAAGAACCTATCCAAGAAGTGTGAATTAAATTTTTAATTTGATAAGATGACTACCTTACAACTATATAGATGGAGGTAGTTATGAGTAAGTTTTTAGGATTAACAGA
>LJUH01000029.1 GCA_001303765.1 Chlamydiae bacterium SM23_39 | reverse complement strand
AATTAACTTTTAGACTTTTTTTTATTTTTTTAAAAACAAAAATGAAAAAAATTAAGAATTTTTATCAAAAAATTCAATTATTTCAGGATCGACTAATTATAAAGGGTTGTTATGTTTTGAATAATACAATTCAAGCAAATAAAAAATTTAAAGAATTAGAGGAACTGCAAGAAAAGTGTCTTTCAGAAGACGAGTTTATAAAAAATAAGTATAAAATTTCCGTTAATGAAGGAAATAATAAAGATATGCTTGAATCTAAAATAGATATAGAAAATAAAGATTATTATACAAAAACAGAAAAAAAGGAAAAAATTGAAGACATTTCAATGGTGGTTTCTCAGAATAATATTGAAATAAAAAAGGCTAAAGAAAAAATAACTCAACATATAGAAGCACAAAAAGAATATCAGAAGGGTTTAAAAGAATATCTAAATTTAATAAATTGCTAAAAATTATTTTTTTGTATCTTTTATGAAAAATATTTAAGATTTTTCTTAAAAAGATTATTCTTGAAGAATGAAAAAAATTTTAATAACAGGAGCTGCAGGATTTATAGGATTTTATTTAAGCTTAGTTTTGAAATCTAAAAACCACTTTGTTATAGGTATCGATAATTTCAATAGTTCTTATGATAAAAAGATAAAATTTGATAGAAGAGATATTTTAAAAAATAATGGTATAGAAGTTATAAATGAAGATATTAATAATAAAAAATTTTTAATTGAAATATTAAAAAAAAATGATATCTCTCATTTAATTCATCTGGCAGCTAGAGCTGGTGTAAGAGATAGTTTAAAAAATCCTCAAGAATATATCTATTCAAATATAGAAGGTTTTTTATCTGTTTTAGAAGCTATAAAAGAGGTTAAAATAAAAAAATTTATATTTGCTTCCTCCTCTTCTATTTATGGTAATAATAAAAAAATTCCATTTAAAGAAAATGATATAACTGATTTTCCCACCAACGTATATGGAGCTACAAAAAAAGCAGATGAATTGATGGCATATTCATATCATCATCTTTATAATATACCGATGATAGGGTTTAGATATTTTACAGTATATGGTCCTTGGGGAAGACCTGATATGTCCTATTTTATTTTTTCAAAAAACATTTTAGAAGATAAAGAGATTAAAATATTTAACCATGGTAAGATGAAAAGGGATTTTACTTATATAGATGATATTATACCAGCTATGATAAATTCTTTAGATCTAAATGCGGATTTTGAAATGTTTAATCTAGGAAATAATTCTCCTATAGGTCTTTTAGAATTTGTAGAGATTATAGAAAAATGTTTGAATAAAAAAGCTATAAAAAAGATGTTACCAATGCAAAAAGGAGAAGTAGAAGTAACATATGCTGATATAGAAAAGAGTAAAAAATTTTTAAATTTTTTACCTAAAACTTCTATAGAAGAGGGAATAGAAAAATTTATAAGATGGTTCAAAAAATATTATTTTCTTTAATATCTTTAAAAGTTTTAAATAAAGAGTTTATTAGATCTGATGCAATCATAGAATAAGAGGTTTTTTCTTTAGCTACTCTTTCAGAGGTATAACCATGGATAAATGTAGAAAGAAGAGCTGCTTTTTTTAAATCTAATCCTTGAGAAAGCATAGCTGCTATTATTCCTGTTAAAACATCTCCTGTTCCTGCTGTAGCTAAGCCAGGGGTTCCTCTTAAAACAACAATAGGTATCTCATTAGGAAAAAATATAAAAGTAGGTCCTCCTTTTAAAATAAGGTGAACATTAAATTTTTTACAAAAATTTTTGCATTCTAAAACAAGTTCTTCATCAGAAAGAGTCTCTTTTTGTAATATTCTTAACATCTCTCCTTTATGAGGTGTCATAATAACATTTTTAGGTAAAAGACATTTTAAATTATTTGAGAAGAAAAAAAGAGCGTCAGCATCCAATACGCAGGGAACATGTATTTTAGGAAGTATCTGATATAAAAATTTTTCTATCTCTTCATCTCTTCCAATTCCTGGCCCTATAAATATTGAATTTGCTTTATTTAATATTTTTATTATCTCTTCACTATTTTTAAAATCTAAATCAAATTTTACAATTTCTCTAGGTAATATAGAAAAATCTCCTTTATTTAAATATATTTTAACAATTCCCGCTCCACTTCTAAGTGAAGCAAGGCCTGTAAGTGCTGCAGCACCCTCCATTCCCTTAGATCCACTTATCCCTACTACATATCCTGCTTCATATTTATTCCTTGTTCTTTTAATAACAGGTATCCAATTTAAAATATCCCTTTCTTCAAAGATAACCATCTTTTCTTTTGCTAGATCTAAAAATTCTTTTTTTAATCCAAAATCTATTTTTATTATCTCTCCTACATAATTCCATCCCTCATTAATAAAAAATCCTATTTTTGGAAGAGCTAGGAAAAGGGTTTTGTCAGCTTTAATAGCTGTTGTTATTACCTTTCCTGTATTACCATTAAGGCCTGAAGGTATATCTATAGAAATTTTGATGTTTGGAAAACTATTTATTTTTTTTATTATTTGTAAAACCTCTTTGTCTATTTTATTTTTAAATCCTGTCCCAAAGATACCGTCTAATATAATTTCATTTTTTTCAAAATAGATATCTTTTGAAGAAGAGGGTACATCTATTTTACCATCTTCTTTTTTATAAAGTTCTAGATGAGTTTTAAAAAGGTCTGAACCTAAAGATAAAGAAAAAAGACAATATGCTCTTATGGAAAATCCTTTTTTTAATAGAATTAGAGCAGCTGCTAACGCATCTCCTGCATTATTTCCCCTTCCTAAAAGTAAAACTACCTTTTTAGAAATGTTTAAATCTATAATATATTGAGCTATACCTTCAGCTGCTTTTTTCATAAATTCTAAATCAGAAGATTCTCTTTCAATAGCTATCCGTTCTATCTTCTGCATTTCATTGGATGTTATGACCTTCATTTTTTTAAACATTTATAGATGTTCTTCCTTTATAACTCTATTTAACAAAAAATCTACTGCATCTGCAACAGGTAAATTTTCATATAAGACTCTATAAGTTGCTTCAGATATTGGAAGAGATATATTATTTTTTTTTCCAAATTCTACAGCTGATACACAAGTATATACTCCTTCTACTATCATTCCTATTTTTCCTTCAGCTTCTTCTTTAGAATATCCCTGAGATAAAAGAGTTCCAAATCTATAATTACGACTTAAAGTAGAAGTGCAGGTAACTAAAAGATCACCTAACCCAGAAAGACCATTTAAAGTTTCTTTTTTACATCCCTTATAAGGAGCTAATTTTTTTAATTCATGAAGACCTCTAGTTATCAAAGCCGCTCTTGTATTATCTCCAAAATTAAGACCATCAGAGATAGCGCAAGCTATTGCTATTATATTTTTCATAGCTCCTCCAAAGCTTACACCTAAAATATCGGAGTTAGGATAAACTCTAAAATTTTTTGTGGTAAAAAGTTTTCCTATAAGGGTCATAAGATTTTTATCAAAAGAGGATGCTACAACTAAAGTGGGAAGATTTTTTACAACTTCTTCTGCATGGCTAGGACCAGATAAACATCCTATTTTATCCATATTTTCTTTTTTTAAAATTTCTAAAGCAATCTCTGGAAATAAAAGCCCTGTATGTTGTTCCATACCCTTAGAAGTTATTACGATAGGACAAAGTTTTTTCCTGATTTTTACAATATCATTTAATACTGCTCTTACTCCTTTGGAAGTAACGCTCTCTATTATTATATCAGCTTTTTCTATTGCTTCTTCTAAACTTTTTGTATATTTTAGCTTTCTTGATAAAAAAATTTGTAATTTTGGATGTTTTTCTCTATTTTTAAGTGTATCTATTAGATCTAAATTCCTATCCCATATAGTTATATCATATCCTTTTTCTGATAAAAGATTAGCTAAAGCACTTCCCCATGTGCCAGCTCCAAGATATCCTATTTTCATATTTCACCTTTAAAAAATAAAAAAAAGAGTAACATATTACAAAATTTTTTTTAATATATTTTTATCTTTTACAGTTTTTAATGGACAAAAGCATAGGTCTTTAGGGTAGCATATAGTAGAAGAAGAAGCATAATTTAAAATATCAAAAATAAATTTTTCTGTTTTATATATATTTTTTCCATTTTTTAAAGTTTTTCTTACATGGTTATAGGGAATATCAAAATTATTTTTTTCTATAAAATCTAGATTTATACAAAATATTCCTGTATTTAAATATTTATATTTTTTTATATCTTCGATATTAAAATATTCTAATATTTTTATTCTCCCATTTTCATGTATTAAAGCACCCATATTTTTTTCCTTTTCTCTTTTAATAGATATTATTGAAAGATCTTTTTGATGAGATCTATGAAATCCTATTAAAATATTATCAAAAGGATTAAAGATTGGATTATCTATAAAAGATATTATTAGATATTTTATATTTTTATTTTTATATTTTTTTAACAAATAGCTTTTTTTGAAAACTTCAAAAAAGGAACCATTACCATCAGGTCCATACAATATTTTTTTATTTTCAAATACCCATTGTCCATTTTCATCTAAAAAGGGTAGATCTTCCTGCATAAAAAAATCTATTTGATCTTTTTTTAATCCAAAAAAATTTTTTTTATTAAAAAATTGGATAATTTCTTCATTATTTTTAGTGGAAGTCATCAAAGAGACAAATAGTTTTTTTTTATATTTTTCTTCTTCTTTTTTTATCTTGTCAAATATATGTTCAAAAAGAGTCTTTTTATTAATTTTAAAAAAACCTTTAGGGTATTTAACACCTAATCTACTTCCCATCCCTCCTGATAAGATAATAAAAGCTACCTCTCCTTTTTTTATAGATTCTGTTCCTTTTTTTTCATATTCTTTAGAATAATTTTGACAGTTATCTAAAGGAGTTATTTGAAAAATTTTATTTTCTTTTTTATGAAATGATAAAAGTTGTTTCTCTAGTTTTTTTTTATTAAATGTTTTCATAAATATTTTAATACTTCTTCTACTTTAATATCATCCATAGTTTTTTTATAAATAGGTATATGGATAAGTTTTTTATTAGGTGAAGATACATTTTGTTTTAAAATCCCTTGGATATCACACCAAAGAGAGATTATCTTTATTGGAAAATCTATATCTAGATAATACAAAATAGACAAGATACCCCCATCTGGTAAAACTACTTTAGAACATCTGTTTTTTATTATCGATAAAACATCTAGAAAAGATGTTTTTCCTCTAAGGTCTAATATATTAGAAAAATCAAATTTTTTATCTATTTTTTTTCCAAAAATAATAATTTTTTTATTTTTTATTTTTTTAAAAAAACTTTCCCATTTATATTGAGGCCAATCTCTCCAAGGACTATGAGTGGTATCTGATATAACTTGCACTCCTATATAATCTTTTTCAGTTAAATTAAATTTTTCATATAAATTATCTAAACTATTTTTCCAATTAAGTTTTGGGGTTATTTTACCTATCTGCCATTTAACCCAATAGTTTGGATCAGGATTTTTTATTATTATATCAAAACCATTTAAATTGGGTAACTTATAAAAAATTCCTCTTTCCCACCCTTTTGCTATTATAAAATCAGCTTCTTTAAAAAGATAAAATCCCTCTTTTAAATCCTCTCTTATTAAAAAGGTTATTTTTGCATTAGCGATATTTTCTTTTATCTTTTTACATATCGCATAGAGACCTAATGGTATATCTCCTAATCCTCTATTCCAACATAATAAAAATCTTTTTTTATTTTTTCTTTTAGCTTTTTTTATTATTACTTCTAATGGATTTTTTCTAATTTTCCTAATAAATTTTTTGAACATAGATTTTTTTCTTCACCTCATTTAAGACTTCATCGATCTCTATTTTTTTCATACATAAAAAATCTTTAAAACATTTTCTTTTGAAACAGGGACTGCATGCTGTCTTTTTTTTAATTATCCCATTTTTTAAATAGGGACCTGTTACTATTTCATCAGTAGATCCAAAAAGAGCTACAAGAGGTATATCTAAACTAGCTGCTAAATGCATGGGACCGCTATCATTTGTTAGAACAACATCGCATATAGATATTATGTAAGCTAAATTTTGTATATCGGTTTTTCCTATAAGATTAAAAACTCTGTTTTTTTCAAAAATTTTTAAATTTTTTTTATCTTTTTTTTCTCCTAAAAAAATGACAGATATATTTTTATCATCTAAAAGCTTTTCAGCTACTTTTTCAAATCTCTCTAATGGCCAACATTTGCTTTTGCCATAATTAGAGAAAGGACATATGCCTACAATTTTATTTTCTTTTTTAAACAGTAAAGCTCTTTTTTCCATCTCTTTTTCATCTAAGTATATTTTAGGTTTACTGTCAGAAAGATTTATTTTAAGAGGTAACAGTAATCTTTTGTAAGTATCTACAAGATGGGTGTTTTTTCTATTGTAAAATTTTATTCTATAATCTAAAAAAAATTTTCTGAAATTAGTATCATATCCTAAAATATTTTTTACCTTTCCTTTAAAAAAAAGATATGCTGA
This sequence comes from Chlamydiae bacterium SM23_39, assembly GCA_001303765.1. Lineage (GTDB taxonomy): Bacteria > Chlamydiota > Chlamydiia > Chlamydiales > SM23-39 > SM23-39. Next base: position 22,662 of record LJUH01000029.1, on the reverse strand, counting down.
AGAAAAAGAGTTGGTTAATAAAATACCTAGATCATATTTTTTTTCTTTTAATTTCTTAAGAATCTTTTTTTTATAATGTCTTGTTTTTAAAAGAGGTTTTTCAAAAGAAAAAACCTCATCAATATTTTTATCATTTTTAATAAGATCAGATAAAGGTTTTTTACAAAAAGCAGTTATTTTTGCTTTTGGAAAATTTTTTCTGAGATCATTTAAAATAGGGGTGGCCATAATCATATCACCAAGCCAGTTGGGCATCCTAATTATAATTTTCAAAATATTACCTTTAAAGCATTTAGGATAAGAGTTTTTTTAATAAAAAGCTAGAATATTTTTTATTATCAAAAATAGAGTCTCTTTAAAATGTATTCTTGGTTTTTAAAATTATAGAATATTTTTGTTTTTACAACTTTTTTTCTTTTTTTTTTTTGTAAAAAGAGTATTTTCAAAAAGATTTTGTAAATGTTCTTAAATAAAAAGGAGAAATTTTATGAGCTTAAAAGCTATGGATGTAAATCAAAAACATTTTTCTTCATTAAGGAGCATTATAAATAAACAAGATGGAGAGATTGTTAAATTAAAAAAAGAAAATGAACAATTAGCAGGTAAGATTAATTATTTAATTAAAAATAGGTTGGAAGGTAATAATGATTTTTTTAAAGCTGTTGTTAGAAAGATAGAAGAAAAAGTTAATGAAAAAAATGCGGATCTAGAGGTTAGAATTTCTAAATTAGAAATAGATAACTTAGATTTAAAAAAAGAAAATAAAAAGTTAAGAAAAGAAAATGAAACATTAAACACAACAAATATAGAATTACAAAAACAATTAAATGATGAAGAGCAGTTAAGAGAACATATAGAGAATCTGCAATTAGTTAATATTGAAGCAAATAAACAACTTACTCAGTTGTTAAAAGCACATGGTGTAAGAGATCTTAGAATTGCTCTTGATAAACAAAGGTATCCAGGAGAATTTTTTGTAGGATTTTGGCTTGACATTCCTAGATTTTTTAAATCTTTTGAAAATTTATTTAGTTATTATTTTTCTAAATCAAATGAAAAGAAAAAAGAAAAGGAAAATCTTATAAAAGATATTAAAGCAACTATTGATGGTGGTAAAACATTACTTAAATTAACAAAAGCAATAGGGAAGAAATAAGATATGGATTTTGCTGTAAAAAGTTTTAGAGAAGAATCTTATTTTTCTAGTATAGAAGCTATAGAAATAGGAAGACGAATTACAGAAATAGCTTTGCAAATTGAGAATATAAGGAAAGAACAAAATCAAATTGAAGGAGTAATTTGTAGAGTAGAATCACAAGAAGAAGCTATGAAATGTCAAATATACTTTGAAATAGATAGAATAGTCGATGAAAAATATTCGGACTTAGAAAGAAGATGTGATAAAGTAGAAACATCGCAAAAGATAGGAGAACAAGAAACAGGAAATTTGTTTGAAGGGGCTCAGAATAATAAAGAAGTTGCACAACAAAAAAAAATAATGATTATTATTAATTTTATAAAAAATCTTATTTTATTAGTTCTTGATAATATAAGAAAATTTTTTTATAAAATTGCAATAACAAAAAATTAAAAAAATCTCATCTGTAAGGGTGATTATCACAGATTATTAAATCTATTTTTGCATGTTTTAATTTTTTTAAAGACATTGAAAGGATTATCATTAAAAAAGATTAGTTTATTTTTAACAAAATTTTTTCTTGTATCTAACAAAAAGTATATGTAATGTAAAAAAGATGGATAAAAAAGAGCTTATAATGGGAATAGATCCAGGAACTAAGATTACTGGATATGGAATTATAGAAAAAAGAGGATCTTCTTATTTGTTAATAGAATCAGGAGTTATAAAACCTTCATATAATCTTTCTGTTAATGATAGATATTTAAAAATATTTCATTCTCTTGAACTTTTAATAAAAAAATATGATCCTATTTCTATTGCAATAGAAACTCAATTTGTAAAGAAGAATATACAGACAGCAATAAAACTTGGGATGGCTAGAGGTGTTGCAATAATTGCAGCTGCTAATAATAATATTCCAGTATATGAATATGCTCCTAAAAAAGCTAAGTTAGCAGTTGTAGGTAATGGTATGGCTAGTAAAGAACAAGTACAAAAAATGGTTAAAATGCTTTTAAATATAAATAAAAACATATCTTTTGATGAAGCAGATGCTTTAGCTTTAGCAATATGTCATAGTCATAAAGTAGAGGTAAATTATGTATGATTACCTTACAGGAATTTTAAAAGAAAAAAAAACTAATAAAATAGTTTTGGATGTTAATGGAATAGGTTATACAATATTTATACCTATAAATTTTTATAATAATCTTTTAGAAATAGATTCTCATATTAAATGTTTTACCTTTCTTGTTATAAAAGAAGATTCTCATACTTTATATGGATTTTCTTCTAAAGAAGAAAGAGATCTTTTTGAGATAATGCTGTCTATATCAGGGATAGGACCGAAAATGGCTCTTTCTCTTATAGGACATTTAGAATCTAACCTTCAAAAAGCTATCTATGATAAAGATATAAATATTATCTCTAAAGTGCCAGGAATTGGAAAAAAGAAAGCGGAACGGTTGATAATAGATTTAAAAGATAAATTAAAAACTGTAGATTTATCTTTTAAAAAAGAGAAAAATCATATTTTTGATGCTGTTAGTGCCCTTGTGAATTTGGGATATAATCCTATAAAAGCACAGAAAGCTATTCAGAAAGCTATTGAAGAGAACAGAGATGAAAAGGATGTGGGTAAGCTTATCTCTTTTGCTTTAAAAAACATACCTAGTTAAGCATTTTATGCAATGTAAATTTGGCATAAGGTTATAATAAAATCGGAATATTTTTTCTCTGTAAATAGATCTTTTAAAGATTTTTCTTTTTCAAAATTGTTTATTTTTAATGTATTTAAAAAGGAATCAATTTTTTGTGCATAAAAATCATGCTTTTCTGTAAATATACCTACCATTCCACTTTTACACAAAGGTTCTTTTTCTACTTCAGATAAATTCCCTCCTAATATTCCTATAATATTTTTCGTAATAGACCCCAAAGAAGAAAGTCCTTTTAATAAAAGATTTTTTTTAACAGATTTTTTTAGGATCGTCTTTAAATTATTTATATTTTCTTTATTGCACAGTGCTAAATAAAGAAGTTGAAACATATCAAGATTTTTTAAATCAAGAATATTTTCAAAAATATCCAGAGCTTTGTTATATGAATCCGTACTTTTCAATGAAAATTGAGATATATTTTTTAATAACTCTTTTACGTGCTTATTATTCTTTTTAGGTATTGTAAATGATTTAGGTATAATAGCTTTTTTTAATGGTTTAGGTATAATAGCTTTTTTTATTGAATCTTTTTCTAAGGTTTTTATAATTTTATTTTTAGTTCCTAGTTGTTGTTTTTTCCTTTTTTGTAAAGAGGTAAAAATACTTGAAAGTTTTTCTTTATTTATTATAAGAATTGTAAAAATATTACTTACTAATAAAAGAATTAAAGGTATAGAAACAGATAAAATTTTTGTTGTTTTATTATAACATAAAAATGTTGCTTTTATATATTTAGGAAAAGCAAAAACCATAGTTCCTAAGGTAAGAGCACTTATTAAAAAAAAGATAGATAAGGCAGCATCTGCTAAAAATATAGAAAGAGAGACTTTATTTGTTTTATCCCATAGTTGTTTTAATAGTTGTTTTATAGGGGCATCCCTTTTCCCAGTTGTATAAAATTCAGTGCTAGAGTTTTCTAATTCTTCTATTTTTTTTCCTATTTCTTTAATTGACATAACAATCTTATTTTAGCATTTTTTATAAATAAACACTATTTAAAAAATCTTTTACACATTGATATAAAAGGTATTTGTTTATAAAATTTTAAAAAAAATGAATGTTTCAGATAGTAAAGACACCATTTGTGCTATAGCTACACCTTTAGGGATTGGGGCTGTTTCGATTATTAGACTCTCGGGTAAAGATTCTGTTAAAATAGCAAATAAAATTTTTAATAAAAACCTTTATCGATGCAACTCTCATACTGTTCATTTTGGAAAGATCTTAGATAAAAATAAAAATATTATTGATAGAGTAATCCTTATTTTAATGTTAAGCCCTAGATCCTATACGAAAGAAGATGTGATAGAGATCCATACCCATGGAAATATTTTGATATCTAAAAAAATATTAGATCTTTTAGTAGAGAGGGGAGCTAGATTAGCAAAACCTGGAGAGTTTACATATAGAGCTTTTATAAATGGGAAGATCGATTTAACACAAGCAGAAGCTGTTCAATCATTAATATCTGCAAAAAATGAAAAAGCGCTTTTAATTGCTAAAGATCATTTAGAAGGAAAGTTATCTAAAACTATTTCTTTTTTTAAAAAGAAACTTTTAGAAATAGCATCTATACTAGATGCATATATAGAATTTCCTGAGGAGGAGTTAGATTTAAATAAAGATAAAATAAAAAAAAGACTTTACCTTCTTAAAAAAAAAATGGATTTTTTGATAAAAACTTTTTTTTATGGGAAAAAACTTTTTGATAAAACATCTTTAGCAATTATAGGAACTACTAATGTCGGAAAGTCTACTTTAATGAATGTTTTATCTAAAAAAGAAAAAGCTATTGTAACAAATATTCATGGAACCACAAGGGATATATTAGAAGAGGAGATAATTTTGAATTCTTTGAATTTAAAATTAATAGATACTGCAGGGATTAGAGATACAAAAGAAGAAATAGAAGAAGAGGGAATAAAAAGATCTAAAAAGATATTAAAAAATTCAGATTTTTTTCTTTTATTATTAGATGCAGAAAAAGGGATAAATAAAGATGATCTTTCAATCTTAAAAATGATAGATTTAAAGAAAACATTGATTTTATGGAATAAGATAGATTTAAAAAAAGATCCAAAAAAATTACCATATGATAATGTTTATCATATTTCAGCTAAGAAAAATGTAGGTATTGATTTGTTAAAGAAAAAAATAGAAAAATTAATAATGAAAGATCTTCCAGATAAGGAAGAGGTTGTTCTTATTGAAAAAAGACATAAAGAGATTATTAAAAAGGCAAGAGACTCTTTAGAAAATGCTATAAAAAATGTAGAAGAAAACAATTTTATAGAGATTATATCTGAAGATATAAAAATCTCTTTAAATTATCTTTATTCTCTTTTAAAAGGAGATCTAAAAGAGGATATTTTATCTACTATTTTTTCAAAATTTTGTATTGGAAAATGAATAAAAAAACATCTTTTATAATAAAAACATTAAACAGATATTTTCCTAATCCAAAAATTTTTTTAAAATATAAGAATAGATATACTCTTTTAATATCTGTTCTTCTATCTTCTCAAAGTACTGATAAGATAGTTAATAAAATAACTCCTATTTTATTTTGTAAAGCTGATTCTCCAAAAAAAATGTTGAAACTTTCTTTTTCTGAAATAGAAAAAATAATTAAACCATGTGGTCTTAGCAAAATAAAAACTAAAGCTATTTTAGAATTATCTAAAATTTTAGTTGAAAGATATTCTTCGAAAGTACCAAATACATTTAAATCTTTGGAATCATTGCCGAGAGTCGGTCATAAGACAGCTTCTGTTGTTTTAGCTTTTGGATTTGGTAAGTTTACTTTTCCTGTAGATACCCATATAAGAAGATGTGCTATTAGATGGGAATTAACAAAGAAGAAATCAAGTATTCAAATAGAAAAAGATTTAAAAAGAATATTTCCTAAAAAATATTGGAAAAAGCTTCATCTTCAAATAATTTATTTTGCAAGAAAGTTCTGTAAAGCTAAAGGACACAAAATAGATAAGTGCCCTATATGTTCAAAGATTAATAATTTATCCTAAGCCTAATTTAAGCAAAAAACAATATATATAAAATTTATCCCTTTACTGAAGTGTAAGATTATATTTTACCTATTGTAATGGAAGCGGTATGAATTGAGAAGTTCACGTACCATTCTGCGAGAGGCTGTCAGGGAAGTTCTGATGCCTTATTCACCTAATAATTCTTTTTCTCTTTTTGTTAAAAAACCTTTTCCAGAATGTTTCATAAAATCATTTTTTTTATGTTTAAAAAAACTTTTTAACAAAAATCTAAAATAAATATAAAAAAAATTTTAAATTTTTTGAAAATTCTTATTTCTAAATAGCATTAGTATACAAAGCTATTAGATTATTAAGTTCTTAAATAACAAAAAAATAAATTTATTGTTTTTGAAAAATATTTATGAGTTATTAATTTAATATGTAAAATTTTAGGAAGTTAGTGTTTTAATTAATTTGAAATTAGCATATTATATATACATGTCAAAAGTTGTATTAACAAGCATATCTTCAGATAATATTTGTGATATTATGGATTGGGTAGATTGCAAAGAAATAATCGATTTAAGCTTAGTAAGTAAAATTTTTTATGAAATAATAAATGGGAGTAATTCATGCAGGATTTGGAAGGAAAAAAATAGACAATTTGGTTATTTTGAAGAAGAAGGAAATTTTAAAGTAAATGCCATTATAGGATTTAAAATAACAAATATCAAAAATCTGTCATCTGAAGAAAAAATACAAAAAATTGTTAAAGTGATTCAACTTTTAAATTATTTTGAATTAAATAATGTTATTGAAAAAACAGAAGTAATAGTAAAAGATATTTCTTATGATATCACCGTACGAGATATTATGTTTGTAAATATTGCAAAAGCATATATAGAAAAAGGAGATTTTACAAAAGCAGAAAAAACTCCTAGTAGTTATATTTCAGCTCTTAAATTACTTGTAAAAGAATATATAGAAACAGGAGAATTAGAAAAAGCAGAAAAAATAGCAGGAAAAATTCCTGATGATGATTATAAATCTAGAGCTCTTAAATCAATTGCAGAAGCATATATAAAAATAGGAAAATTAAAAAAAGCAGAAAAAATAGTAGGAAAAATTCCTGATGATGATTATAAATCTATAGCTCTTGCATTAATTGCAGAAGCATATATAAAAATAGGAAAATTAAAAAAAGCAGAAAAAATAGTAGGAAAAATTCCTGATGATTGTAAATCTATAGCTCTTGCATTAATTGCAGAAGCATGTATAAAAATAGGAAAATTAAAAATAGCAGAAAAAATAGTAGGAAAAATCCATAATGTTAAGGATAAATATAAAATTCTTAAATTAATTGTAAAAAAATATATAGAAACAGGAAAATTAGAAAAAGCAGAAAAAATAGCAGAAAAAATTCCTAATAGGCCTAATAGGTATAGATATAAAAAATCTTTAGTTTTTAAATCAATTGCAGAAGCACATATAAAAATAGGAAAATTAGAAAAAGCAGAAAAAATAGCAGAAAAAATTCCTGATGATTATTATAAATCTTTAACTCTTAAATCAATTGCAGAAGCATATATAAAAATAGGAAAATTAGAAAAAGCAGAAAAAATAGCAGAAAAAATTATTGATGTTAAGTATAAATTTTTAGCTCTTATATCAATTGCAAAAGCATATATAAAAATAAGAAAATTAGAAAAAGCAGAAAAAATAGTAGCACCAATAGTGGAGGAAGAAAACGATTTTCAGTATTATTCGTGGTGTTCTGAAGTATTTTTAGATCATGAATTTGAATCAATTGCAAAAGCATATATAAAGATAGAAAAGTTAGAAAAAGCACAAGAAAAAATAACAAAAAAAAATCCTTGTAATGATAATAAATTTTTAGCTCTTAATTTAATTGTAAAAAAATATAAAGAAAAAAAAATATCTATGAAAAAATTAAAAAAACAGAATAAAAGGAATTTTAGGAAAATTAGAAAAAGCACGACTAAAGTCAGTTGGATTCTGGATTCAAACAATATTCGCCTGAAGAATCAGGTCTTACAATATCTAGCCCAAGAGAAGATGCCCCTTCTCTTAAATTATTTAGTCGATCCTGAAATAATTGAATTTTTTGATAAAAATTCTTAACTTTTTTCATTTTTGTTTTTAAAAAATAAAAAAAGGTCTAAAAGGTTAATTTCAAATACAATATTTTTTAAAAAAATGCACTTTTAAGGTATTTTACAGTGATTTTTGAACAAGAGATATCCTTTTCTTCTATTCTTCTTCTCCACACAACATATTATGGTAAAGGGACTTATTTATGTTTGTGAAAATTTTTGTCCTGTACAAAGTCTGATTTCTTTGTTTTGCGTGAAAATCTTTAATTATTAATAAATTATATACTTTTTTATAGAATAAATTAAGTAGGATTTTTTGTAATATAAATACTAAAGCTGTTGAATTTCTTGATTTTTTTTTCGAATAATTCTTTTATTTTTTTTGCTTTTTCTAGATCTAATCCATTTAATAAATCATCTAGTTCTTTACTTGTTGGTTCTTCTAAGCTATGTAAACTATACTCATAAAATAACCTCATTATGAAATATTTTATCTAAAATTTTTTTTAAAAAGGAATAAAAAAATTTTAGTATTAAATACTTTTTCCTAGAATTTCTCCCATAAGGGTTTTTGTTTCTATTTTATTTTTTGAATTTTCAATTAAATCTTTTTCAAATTTTATAATATTTTCTTCAAATATAATAACGATAGAGGATCCTCCTAGATCAAAATAGCCTTTTTCATCACCTTTTTTATAAAAATTCTCTCCTTTAAATGTTTCTATGATGGAGCCTACATTAGTCGCTCCTATTTCTATAAATAATATCTCTTTAAAAATATCACTTTTTAATATTGTTAAAATTCTTTTGTTTTCTTCAAATATTTTAATATTTTTTTTAATAGCTATAGGATTAACAGAATATAAATATCCATTAATTATTTTTTCTTTTGTTGCAAAACAATCTACTGGAAAATGGAATCTATGATAATCGGAAGGAGCTAGTCTTCCTATGGCCATAGCTCCATTGGTATATTTTTCAGATAATTTTTTGTCTTTTAAAAAAGAGTAAAGATTAAATTTTTCTCCTTTTACATAAAATCCATCTGCTTCGTTTATGTTTGGAAATACTAAATATCTACCATCTGCTGGAATTATCACTTCTTTTGGATTATTTGAAATTTTTCTTTTTTTTATCTCTCTTATAAAAAAATCTCTAAAAGAGGAAAAATCTTCAATTTTTTTTGTAAATTCTTCTTTATCTATTTCAAAAGTTTTTATAAAAGAGTATATTTTTTTTTTAGAAAATTTTTTTTTTTTAAAAAGAGCAAAAATTTTTGAAAAGAGTGTAAAATTAGATATTAAATATAAAAAGAATTTAGAAAAAATATTTTTTTTATATAAAAACAAAAGAACTTTCTTTCCATATATTTTTTCTTTTTCTAATTTTTTTGTTTTTCTATTAAAAATTATTATATTTGAATTTAAAAATGTTTTATCCTGCATTTTTTTTATAAAGTTGGTCTATATTTTGACATTCATCTCGTAACATCGAATAGATACAAAGATCTACATATTTTCCCTTATTAAAAGCAGCTCCTCGAGCTATCCCTTCAAAGGAAAATCCACATTTTTGAGCTACAGAGATAGAAGCTCTATGATAATCTGGAATAGCAAGTTGTAATCTATTTATTTTTTTTGTAGAGAAAAGATAAGCAGAAAATAAATTAAGCGCTTCTTTCATATATCCCTTTCCTCTATCTTCTTCTTTAAAGATAGCATACTTGATATCAAAAGATTGATAAAGAGCATATTTTTTTAAAAAAAGAGCTCCAATAATATTATTTTTTTTATCTACAATAACCATCATTCCATCTCTTTCATTCCAAAAACCATTTTTTTGAAATTTTTCTAGAAAAAGATGTTCTGGTTCTAATTTATCTAAAAAACCATCGCAGGTAAAGGAAAGAGTTTCTAAAAGAGGTTGTAACTCTTTTAAATCTTTTTCTTTTACCAGTCTTATATTTATTTTTTCTCCTTCTATCATTTTTTCCTCTAACTTATGGAGTGGGTAACATTGAGTTTAAATTTTTTAGAAAAAAAAGAAAAGAGGTTTTTTAATATTTTTTTTATTGATTTGCGAGGCATTGATTATAAAGGATTTGCTTTTTTAAATAAAAATATTTAATATTGTAAAAAAAATTAAAATATAATAAAATTTTATTAAATATGTCTATTATTTTAAAAAAATTATTTGGTACTGCTCAAAGTAGGAAATTAAAGAAATATAGAAAAATTGTCTTAAAAGTAAATTTTTTTGATGGGGAATATAAGAAACTAACAGATGAGCAGTTAAAAGAAAAAACAGCTGAATTTAAGCTTCGATATAATAAAGGAGAGTCTTTAGATGCTCTTCTTCCAGAAGCTTATGCAGCAGTAAAAAATATATGTAGAAGGTTATTAGGCGAAGAGATCCACGTTTCTGGATATGATCAAAAGTGGGATATGGTTCCTTACGATGTTCAAATATTAGGAGCCATTGCTATGCATTTTGGAGCTATTGCAGAAATGCAGACTGGTGAAGGAAAAACTTTAACAGCTTCGATGGCTCTTTACTTAAATGCTCTAACATCTAATCCTGTACATTTAGTTACAGTTAATGATTATTTAGCTAAGAGAGACTGTGAATGGATGGGAAAGATATTTGAGAAGTTAGATATAAAAGTAGCAGCTTTAACAAATGATATACCTTTACCTATGAGAAAGGATATCTATTTAGCGGATATAGTATATGGAACAGCATCTGAGTTTGGATTTGATTATTTAAGAGATAATTCTATGGCAATAAATAAAAATGAAAAAGTTCAAAGACCTTTTTATTTTTTTGCTATTGTTGATGAGATAGATTCTATTTTAATAGATGAAGCAAGGACTCCACTTATAATTTCAGGACCAGCAAAAGAAAGTTATCAGATGTATAGCGAGTTAAAAGATAATACATCAGCTCTTGTTCGTCTTCAAAGAGATTTTTGTTCAAAATTAGCATCAAATTCTAGAAAAACATTGGATTCTTTAAATTTTTTGAAAGATGAAAAGCCTAAATTATCAAAAGAAGAAGAGTTACAAAAAGATGAAGCATTTAAAAAATTATGGGTGTTAAGTAAAGGTACTCCTAGAAATAATATACTTAAAAAAATAAAAGAAGACCCTGAGTTAAGAGAAGAGATAGATAAATGGGAAACATATTTTTTTTCAGAACAAAATAAAAAGGAGAAATCAGAATTATTATCTCAACTATATATTATAGTTGATGAAAGAGCTTCTGAATATGAATTAACAGATAAAGGTATAAAAGAATGGCAAGAAGATAGTGATTTTGATTTTGTTATGTTGGATTTAGGATACGAATATTCTAAAATTGATGAGGATAAAAGTTTATCTGAAAAACAAAGGATAGAAAAAAAAACCAAGCTTAGAGAAGAGGATTCTAAAAGAAAAGAAAGAGCTCACAATTTAAGTCAATTATTTAGAGCGCATCTTTTAATGGAAAGAGATGTAGATTATATTATCTCCGATAACAAAATTGTTATTATAGATGAAAATACTGGAAGACCTCAACCTGGTAGAAGGTTTTCTGATGGTCTCCATCAAGCTATAGAAGCTAAAGAAAATGTTCCTATTCAAAGAGAAACACAAACTTATGCTACTACTACTCTTCAAAATTATTTTAGAATGTATGAAAAGTTATCCGGGATGACTGGAACGGCTATAACAGAAGCTAAAGAATTTAAAGAAATTTATAAATTAGATGTTTTAGAGATTCCTACTTATACACCTTGTATTAGAGAGGATTTTGACGATAAGATATATATGACTGAAAGAGAAAAATATGCAGCTATTGTTAAAGAGATAAAAAAGCTATATTTAATAGGTAGGCCTATATTAATAGGAACTGAATCTGTAGAGATATCAGAAAAATTATCTCGTATATTAAAACAAAATAAATTACCTCATAATGTTTTAAATGCCAAAAATAATAAAAGAGAAGCAGAGATCATTGCTGAAGCAGGAAGAAAAGGAGCTATAACATTATCTACAAATATGGCGGGAAGAGGAACAGATATTAAATTAACAGCAGAAGTAAAAGAGTTAGGAGGTCTTTATGTTATTGGAGCTAATAGACATCATTCAAGAAGGATAGACAGGCAGCTTAGAGGTAGGTCAGGTAGATTAGGAGATCCTGGTTCTTCTCAATTTTTTGTTTCTTTTGAAGATTCTCTTTTACGACTTTTTTCTTCTCCAAGGTTAACAATTATGCTTAAAAGATTTAGGCCTCCTGAAGGAGAGCCTATCTCTGCTAAAGTTTTAAATAAATCTATAGAGACAGCTCAAAAAAGGATAGAACAAAGAAATTTTAATATAAGAAAATATACCTTAGAGTATGATGATGTTATTAATAAACAGAGGAAAGAGATCTATTCTTTTAGGAATGAAGTTTTATATTCAGAAGATTGTTTTGTTATAGCAGAAGATATACTTAAAGATAGTTCTCTTGTTATTTATGAGAAGTATTTTATAGATAATTTTAATATTCAAAAAAAATTTTCTGATTATTTAGAAGAATTAAGAAGTTATTTTCCTATAACATTTGGTGAAAAGTTTTCTGAAAATGTTAAGAAGAAGGTGTATGATAAAATTTTAAAAACTTTTTATGATAAAATAAATTATCAAATGTCTTCCATACAAACTATAGATCAAGATGTTGAAGATAGTGAAGAAGCAAAGAATATATTAAATGAGATAGTAAGAAATATTTTGATTATGAATATAGATGAGATGTGGCAGAAACATCTTCTCTCTATAGATCATTTAAGATCAGATGTTCAACTACGTTCAGTAGGACAAAAAGATCCACTTTTAGAATTTAAACATGAGGCATTTAGATTATTCGATATTTTATCTCAAACATTAAAATTGAAAATATCTAAAAATCTATTTTTATTTGAATTACTTCCTAAAAATGAGGAGGTAAAGGTTAATAGACAAAAGCCTTATCAATCTGAAAAGGTAGAGGATAACTCTTTTCCTCAAAAAAAGATTAAAAGAAATGATCCTTGCACATGTGGAAGTGGGAAAAAATATAAAAAATGTTGTGGAGCATCTTCTATTTAGTTTTTGAAGAAAGTAGTTTGTTTCCTATAAAAATAAGAGGTAATCCTATTAATACATAAACAAACCAATATGTTGCTTTCCATTTTAAAAATAGTTCTCCTTTATTTGAAAAGAGAAATAGAAAAAAACCAAAAAGCAAGATATTAATTCCTAAAGAAAAAAGAATAAAAGGTATAAAATTAAATTTTTTCTCCTCTTTTTTTTCTTCCTCTTTTTTTTCTATTTCTGGTTTATAGGGAGGTGAATATAAAGTTTCTTTGTTTATTTTGTTTTCATCTCCAATTTCTGAAACATCATTTCCACAGTAAGGACATATTATGACATCTATATCAACCATTCCATCACAATGTGTACATAATTTCATTTTTTTTTGTGCCATTACTCTCTCCTTAATTTTTAGATTTTAACTTACATATCTTTTCTAATCAATATAAGAATTTGAACAAAATTTGAACAAAAAAAGAAAAAAAAATTAAAATAGAAATATGAGTAAATATGATATTGCTATTATTGGTAGTGGTCCAGCTGGTTATGTAGCAGCTATAAAAGCTTCTCAATTAAATAAAAAGGTTGTTTTGATAGAAGAAAAACAATTGGGAGGCGTTTGTTTAAATGAGGGATGTATTCCTACAAAATCTCTTGTTACCTCTTCCAACTTTTTTTATAAATTAAAAAAAGCTGAAGAATTTGGAATAAATTTAAAAAATATCTCTTTTGATTATTCTAAAATAAAAAATAGAAAGGATAATATAGTAAATGTTTTAAGAAAAAACCTTTATTCTCTTCTTTTATCAAATAAAATAGAGATTTTAAAAGGAAGAGCTCTATTTTTAACTCCAAAAAAATTAAAAGTTGAAGATAGAGTTATTGAGGCTGAAAAGATTATAATAGCTTCAGGGTCTAGGCCTAGACCTTTTTCTAATCTTTTATTTGATGAAAAACTTATTTTAAATTCTTCTTCTATTTTAGATATGGAAACACTTCCTAAAAGTATAGCAATAATAGGTGGGGGGTATATAGGATTGGAGTTTGCTTCTATTTTTAATAGTTTAGAGGTTGATGTAACAATAATTGAAAAAGAATCTTCTATTTTGCCCTTTTTAGACTCTTCTATTTCAAAAAATTTAAAAGAAACATTAGAAAAAAGAGATGTTAAAATATATGCTGAAGCTCAAATAAAAGAGATAAAGATAGATAATAAAGTATCTATAACACTTGAAGATAAAAAAGTTATAAGTGATAAAATACTTATTGCTACAGGTAGGGTAAGTAATATAGAGAGGATGAATTTAGAAGGTATAGGAATAGATATAAAAAATAATATTGTAGTATCAGAAACTATGCAGACTAATATAGAAAATATTTATGCGATAGGTGATGTTACAGGAAAATATCTTCTTGCTCATGTTGCATTTGCACAAGCGGAGGTAGCTATAGATAATGCTTTTGGGAAAAAAAGTGTTATGAATTATGAGGTTATTCCCTCCGTTATTTTTACTAATCCTGAAATAGCTTCTGTAGGATTAACTTCAAAAGAAGCATATAATAAAGGTTTAGATATAAAGGAAACCAGATTTCCTTTTAAAGCTTTGGGTAAATCTTATACTGATTCTGAATTAGAAGGATTTGTTATTATTATTTCAGAAAAAAAGAGTGATAAAATATTAGGAGGACATATTATAGGGTATGAAGCTTCTACAATGATATCAGAAATTGCTCTTGCTATAAAAAATGGGTTAACATTAAAAGATATTATAAAAACAATATATGCGCATCCTACTTATCCAGAAATTTTAAAAGAAGCTTCTATGTTGGCAATGGATCTTCCTTTGCATTTTTTTAAAAGATGATTATGAAAAAACTTCCACCATGGCTTGTAAAAAAACTGCCTTATAATAAATCATTTTTCAAGATAAAAGGATTAATAGATAAGTTTAATATAAATACAGTATGTGAAGAATCTAAATGCCCAAATATTTATGAGTGTTTTTCTAAAAAAACTGCTACCTTTTTATCACATGGAAAATTTTGTACTCGCAAATGCAAGTTTTGTAATATCTTATATTCAAAAAAACCTCTTCCTCTAGATAAGAATGAGCCGAATAGGATAGCTCTTTTTGCAAAAAAGTTAAATTTGAAACATATTATTATTACGATGGTAACAAGAGATGATCTTGAAGATGAGGGAGCAGATCATTTAGTTTTGATCATTAGGGAAATTAAAAATAAACTTGCCAATTCCTCTATCGAGGTATTATCTTCAGATTTTTCTGGAAAAAAAGCGCTTTTAGATAAGATATTAAATGAGGATATTCAGGTATTCGGACATAATTTAGAAACAACCGAAGAATTAACACCTAAAATTAGATATAAGGCTTCTTATATTAGAAGTTTAAAAGTTTTGGCTTATGCTAAAAGCTATAAAAATATTTTAGTAAAGTCAGGTATCATGTTAGGTTTTGGAGAAACTGAAAATCAGGTAAAAAAAAGCATAAGAGATTTAAAAAAAGTAGGTTGCGATATTGTAACTATAGGTCAATATCTTCAGCCAGGTAAAAAAAATATAAAAGTAAAACAATATATCCATCCTTCTCAATTTAAAAAATATGAAGATTATGGATATTCTATAGGAATAAAAAAAATTTTCTCTTCTCCCTTTATTAGATTTAGTTATAAAAATTAAATATTGATAACTAAATATAAATGTATTATTTATAATAAAAGGGGGCTTTATAATAATAATGTCAGTCCAATTAAATAATAAACAAATAAATATTTCATCTATTATATTAGCGGGAGGTAAAGGTACAAGGCTTTTCCCATTGACACTTTTTCATAGCAAGCCAGCTATTTGTTTTGGAGGGAGATATCGTCTTATTGATATTCCAATATCTAATTCTTTAAATTCTAATATCAGAAATATTTATGTTCTTGGGCAATATTTAACCACTGAATTACAACATCATCTATCTCATACTTATCAATTTGATAATTTTTTCCCTGGTAGTTTAGATGTTTTAACTCCTGAAGAATTGCCCTCAGGTGAAAAAGTTTGGTATAATGGAACAGCTGATGCTATTAGAAAAAATTTAACAAAGATTTATAAAGCTCCATTTGATTACTTTTTAATTTTATCAGGAGATCAGTTATATAACATAAATTTTTATGATATGCTTTCTTTTGCGATAAAAAAAAATGCTGATTTAACGATAGCTACACTTCCTGTTTGTGAGGCAGAAGCTAAAAGAATGGGTATTTTAAAAATAGATAAGGATAATTTAATTACTGATTTTATAGAAAAGCCTCAAGATAAAAAAATATTATCTCAATATAAAGTAAAAACCAATATCAAGAAAAAGCCCTATTTAGGTTCTATGGGTATCTATATTTTTAAAAGAAGAGTTTTATCAAAATTGCTTTCTGAAAAAGGGGATGATTTTGGGAAGGATTTAATACCTATTCAGATAAAAAAAGGAATTACAGCAGCTTTCTTATATGATGGATATTGGGAGGATATAGGTACTGTAGAATCTTTTTATAATGCTAACATAGCTCTTACAGAAAAATTTTCTGGGTTAAAAACTTATGATGAAAAAAATCCTATTTATACTAGAACAAACCATCTTCCAGGAACAAAAATAAAAAATACTATTTTGTCTAATTCAATAATATGTGAAGGTAGTATTATAGAAGCTAAATCTGTAACAAATAGTATTGTTGGTCTTCGTTCTGTTATTAAAAAGGGGACTGTTATTGCTGAGAGTATCCTTTTAGGAAATAATTATTATCATCGTCCTAAAAATCAAAATCTACCAAGTAAATTTGAGATAGGTAAAAATTGTTTGATAAAAAAAGCCATTATTGATGAACATGTTTTTATAGGTAATAATGTAAAACTCGTAAATAAAGATAAAAAAGATTTTTATAATAGTAAAAAGGTGCATGTTAGAGATGGTATTATTATCTTAAATAGAGGAGTTTTTATTCCTGATAATTTTACATTTTAAAAAATGAATATTTGGGCAATTTCAGATCTACATCTATGTTTTAGTGTTAAAGAAAAAAACATGGAGATATTTGGGAAGAATTGGATTGGCTATGTAGATAGGGTAAGGGATAATTGGGTAAAAAAAATAAAAAGAGATGATTTAGTATTAGTTGCGGGAGATATTTCTTGGGCAAAAAATATTTATGAAGCAAAAAAAGATTTAGAATGGATTGATGCACTTCCTGGCAAAAAGGTTATAATAAAAGGAAATCATGATTATTGGTGGCCTTCTAAAAAAAAGCTTATTGAAAATCTTCCTCCTTCTATTAGTTTTATACAAAATAATGCATACAATATAAAAGAGATCTCAATTGGTGGAACAAGATTATGGAATAGTGATGAATATAATTTTGATGAATATATAAAATATACAAAAAATCCTTATCCTGCAGAGCTTTATGATAATAAAAAAATATTTAGTAGAGAGATTGAAAGGTTAAATATGAGTTTAAGATGTTTAGACCTTTCAGCAAAAATAAAGATAATTATGACACATTTTCCTCCTATAAGTGGAGATCTTAAAGATTCTGAAGTTTCTAAAATTTTAGAAAAAAATAAAATAGATATAGTTATTTTTGGCCATTTGCACAATATAGAAAAAAACAAAAGACTTTTTGGAGAAAAAAATGGTATTAAATATCTCTTAACTTCTTGTGATTATTTAAATTTTGATCCTATAAAAATTTGGGATTAAATTTTTAGTTGTATATTTTTAAAATTTTTTGAGATTTTGAACTGAAATTATCAAACATTAAAAAAACTATAAAAAAGAAATTAGATATAAAATTCTGATTGCTACATTTTAAAAAATAGTGCACTCTTCAGAAAAACTGTCTTTAATCTTTTGAAGTTTTGCATAGATTTTTAAAGCTTCTTTATTATTGCCTTGTTCTTGATATATTTTAGCAGTTTTTTTATATAGATCATTTATCAATGAATAATCTGCACGTATTTTTGATGGAAATGAATATCCAATGCAGTTTTTTATTTCAACCAACTTATCAGCTGCCATCAAATATTTTTTAATTGCTGCATTTTTTTTGTTTAACTCAAAATCAATATCACCACATTTTGCTAAGAGTTTACCTCTTTTTCTTTGTGATTTTTCTTTTAAAGTTATGCTTGTTGTTGTTGTTATAACATGAAACAAGGAATTAATTGTTTTTATATAAATACATCCAGCTTTTTCCTTTTTTTCTAGATCATAAAAAATATCCCCTGCTTTTTCATAAAAGTTTGCTGCTTTTTCATATTTTAAAAGTTTGAAATATGTACTACCAATATTTTCATAAATTTCCGCGAAGATTTTTGTCTTTTCATGTTTTGTATTTTGGTAATTATCTTTTATGAGATTACAAAAAGTATCAATTTTCTTTTCTTCTTTAAGGTATTTTAATGAATTTTTAAAAAATATAGGAGCTGCTTTTTTGTCACCTGTTTTTAAAAAGATTCTAGCTATATTTACACAACATTTTGAAAGCATCATCTCTTTGTTATCATATTTTATTCTCAATAAATTAGTATAAGCTTTTTTATATTTGGCTAAGGCTTCTTCATATTTATTTAATTTTTGTAAAACATTTCCTATTTTTAGTTGGCAATCAAATTTTTCTTGAATGTTATTTTCATTATTAAAGATTGAATATGCTTTTTCGTAATAATTTAAAGCCTTTTCTTTTGTAAAGGTTTTTGTAAAATTATTAATAATACCACTGCAGTTTTTTAAACATAATAAAGCTATATCTTTATAACAAAAAGCTTTTTTTTCTTGATTAAAATTTTCAAATATTTGGCTTGCTTTTTCAAAATAATTTTTTGCTTTGTTTATATCATTAGATTTTTGATAAATTAATCCTAATTCATTAAAAACTTCTCCTAATATTGAACTTTTTTTATCTGGATTTTTTTCATAAAAATCTACAATAGATGTATAAATTTTTATTGCTTCTTTTTTTTCATTAGCTAAATAAAAATTTTTAGCTGCTAAAAAAAAGCATTCGAGCTCTTTTTCTTGCTCTTTTAAAAAAAGAAAAACGGTAGCTTTTTTTTTATAATAAATCGCTTTTTCTCTCTTTTTGCTAAATTGAATTGTTTTTTCATACCAATCTAATGCTTTGTTGTATTGTTTTAGATCAAAATATATATCTCCAATCTTTTCAAAAAATTGCACTTCTTTTGTTGTACTAGCAAAATTATTTATTCTATCAATAATCTTTTTTATTGTATCTTCGTCAAAAGAAGATTTTTCATGAAGAATTTGAATTTCAAGAAAGGAATCTTTATCGACTATTTTATGGATTGAATGGATATAATATAAAACTTGTTTAAAAATTCTTACTTTTCCTTCATTATCTGTCTCATTATGCTTATTCAAAAGTGTTAAAAAAACATTATGTAAATTAGTATTTTTTATATATTCAAAAATTTTGTTAGAAGCTTGTGATATAGTGAGAGCATTTTGATTTTTAAATGTTTTATTAACATAAGAAAATTGAAAATTAGCAGCATAATCTAATATTTTTGAGAGTAGGTTATAAGGTAATTTATCTATTTTTAACATAATCTTTCCTTTTTTTTGTTTTTCATAAACAGCTTACTTCTACCTTTATTATCATAATAACTCCAATTTCACAAAAATTAGTATTGTCAAATAGGACTGGCTACTTAGAACAACATTCATTACTCTCTAGAGTTATTTCTTCTTAAAGCTACCAGATAAGGAATACACATAATACATGAAAATGCAAGATTGACTGGTCCAAAGATTATAAACCCAGCTACTAACATAATAAGTCCAATTGAACCAGCAATATCACTATCAAATATCCCAGCAAAAGCTATAGTAGTTATTCCTCCTGCAGCTATATCAACTCCAATCATTGCGTTTAAAAATAAAAAAAGTGGATATATCTGAGCAAGTATATTATTAACAGTATTTTTTATTTTTTTTACATTGCTTTGAATAAGCGGTGTTGTTATTATTTCTTCTGAAGATTGTCGATAAGCAATAGGATTTATCTTCTCAACATTTGTTTCATTAATTGTTATACTCATAAAATCTCCTTAAAGTTTCATTATAATAACACAAGCTAGATTTTTGTAAAAAAATTTTTTTATTTTTTGTAAGGGCTAAGTAGAAATGACCTCTAAAATATTGATTTTGGAGGAAATAAATTAAACAGATGACAATAAAAGAAGCCAATAGGTATGCAACAGTCTCATAATTGTAAAAGGAAAAGTTTTAGAAATGTTTTTAAAATTTAAACAAGAAATTGATGGAATAGATTTTAAAAAATTTTGTAAAAAGTCCTTATTTTTTATTGAAGTTGAATAGTTTGTATTTTTTAAAATAGATTTTTTTATTAAAGTTTATTATTTCAAATAGTTTTTATATTCTGGAATTTTATCCGATATTGAGGGGAGGCAGGGAAATCGCATGAAAAAACCATTTGACATATGAAGTATTTTTTTTAATCTTTACTCTCTAAACCACTGGAGGGTACTATGGATTAAAAAAAAATACAAAAAACATCTGTCATGGCTAGCTTTTCTATTCTTCCAGATCCACGAAAAGAGAGAAACCAAGTATATACACTATTTGAAATTTGTAATCGTAGCAATTTTAGGTGTATTGTGTGAAGCCGATGATTGGGTTTCTATAAGTGAAAGGGGAGAAGCAAATCAAGAATGGTTGCCTCAAAAAAAAGATTGGGAAGGATTAAAAACCATTTCCTGTATAAAAAGCACGCGTATTTATAAAGAGAAAACAACTATAGAATTTAGATATTATATCTCTAGTTTATCAAAAAATTCTCCAAAAATATCAGAGGCCATTAGAGGGCATTGGAGTATAGAAAATAAGCTTCATTGGCAATTAGATGTTTCTTACAATGAGGATAAATGCAAAGTTAGAAAAGATAATGGAGCAGAAAATTTTTCTGTTTTAAGAAGAGCTACTTTAAATTTCCTAAATTCCCAGCTTTTTGGGCATTATGCTAAGACTTTTCTTTTTAGCGTAATTAGCGTAAGAGATGTTTTGTGTTATAAATCATTCTAAAATACATAGTGCCTATAGGCATTATGTTAGAAAATATAAATTTACTGATAATGAGCTTTTTATGTTTCTAATGCCCAAGAAACACTGGAATTTAGGAATTTATTAAAAAAAGATAAAAAAACAAAAGCAGGAATAGCAAATAAAAGACTTAAAGCAGGTTAGAGCAAAAAATATCTTTTAGAGGTATTTGATATGGCTTAAAAATTTTCATGCGATTTCCCTGGGTTAGGAGGATTTTTACATGCAAAAAAATTGAAAACTTAATCTTTTGGAAATTTAAATAAAAAATTAGGTTAAAATTTTTTCAAAATATTTATAATCTAAATCTTTATCATCAATAGTTTTTAAGTTTTTTATATTTTTTCTTTTTTTTATTATATTTATTATCTCTTTTTCTTTTTTATCCTGATCTTGTCTTCTATAAAAATCTGATGCTAATCTCATAATTTTTATAAATTCTTTTTCATATTTAATATTTTTTAAGGTTTGTTTTAAAATATATATAAAAAGAGTAGGATCTCCTACTTTAACCATAAATTTTAAAATTGCTATTTGTAGATTTAAATCAGGATTATTTTTTAAATCTTTTAAAATGGTTTTTATAATATCATTAGCTTCTATAATATCGATCTTTGTTGCTATTTTAACTCTTAAAAAGTTAAACCAGTTTATGTTTTCTATAAAAGGATAAAATCCATCTATAAGCTCCATAGCATAAACATCATTTTCACAATCTATCTGGTCTGAAATGTAATTATATATAAAAGCTTCTAAATCATGGGCACAATAATTTTTTGTTAATCGAAAAATTTCAATAGGATTAGCTCCAAAATCTACATTTTCATCTAAAATCTTTTGCAGATTAGCAATACCATCCTGTATCAACTCATCTATTTTAATTTTTCTATTATCATATAAATATATTCTATGATCCAATTCATCACAAAATATAGAAAGAGACTGTTTTTGAGGTAATAGTCTTCTCCATATTTCAAAAATAATTAAATAGATCTGTTCATAAAAATTCTTTTTTTTATTATCTAATAGGATATTTGTTAGTTGCTCAGGAGTATCGCAAGGTTCAGAATATTTTAAGAATTTTTGTTTATCCAGTTCAACATCTAATTTTTTTAATTTTAAAAAAAGCTTTTCTAATTTTTTGTTTCTAAGATCTTCTACTTGCCAAGGTTGGCATTTGATATTTTTCTTTTTTAGAAAATTAAATTTTAATAAATTATAAAAAGCTTTCGTATAAAGCATTGCAACACTTAATTAACAATTATCTTTAAATCTCTTTTTTTTAAAAGAAAATTTACAAAATTTTTTATATTTTTATTAAAATACATTTTATAAGAATATTTTAACTCTCAATTTTTTCTAATTTAACGTGAGTTTCATGTTTTAGCAAGCTAATAATTCTTGTTTTTTTAGTTTTAAAGAAGGTTTTTTTTCTTGATGTGAATATGCAACTAATCCAGAAAGAAGG
>LJUH01000003.1 GCA_001303765.1 Chlamydiae bacterium SM23_39 | reverse complement strand
AGAATCTAAACATCTTGCTTTTGAAAAGATGTTAGATAAACAACACCTGACAGAAAAAGGTGATGAAAAAACCTGTATGTAAGGTCAGGTTCTATCTAGGACATCAAATATTTCCTCCCTTTCGGTTGTTTATTAAATTTGACTGCTTAATTCAGTCCCTTTGCTCCTTTGTCATTACAACAAATTCTCAACTCATACAGACTGATCCGCCCCAGTTCTCTGCTTTAGTACTCTTATCCTTGTAGTTTTAGCTACTTGGATTTCTCCTTTATCATCAAAGCGACTGGTTCCCGTAGTTCCATAGAAGAACCTATGTCAGAATCATGTCATCTTCACACCGAGTACCGTCTACACAGCTTCCAGATCTACTTATAGACTTATCCTGGATCCTCAGGTACCATCCAGTTTTGATACTAATTTTCCCCGCTTACGATGCTTCAACAATGATTCAGTTTTATTCATCTTTCTGACATCCACTTGCCAAATCTTGTTTGACTTTCCCTCAATGCTCACTACCATTGCTCTTTACAATAGCAGCTTGAGGTAGTTTGAAAACTATCTCTGGTGATCGTCTTCGGTGGGCCTTCCACCATTTCTTCTATAGCTTTATATTTTCATATTTTGTCTCCCATATCTTATGTTTCTACGGCACACCCCAAAGTTCAGGTTTTAAATAAATAAAAAACAAAAAAATAATATGCAACTCAATAAATATAGGAATTTGATGAAAATTGCAGGTAAAGAAAAATATTTTTCTACTAGAAAATCAATAGTGTTTAAAGCACTAAAAAATATGATAGATTTGGAAAAAATAACAAATCAAACTACATCCGAGAATCAGACTTTTCCTGTAACTTCCCTTGCTTCCATAAAAAACCATTTGATATAAAATTATAAATAATTCAAAATTAAAAAAATTTATTTATATGGTCAAAGAAATAGCACAAGAAAATATTTTTAATAAAATAAATCATTTAATTAATTCTAAAAAATTAACCTTATGTACAAACATCATCTCAAAAATAGTGTTATTAAATGTATTAGCTATCATCTCTTTTACTCCTATAGTATCTTTAACTGCTTCCTTCTCTTCCATAATAACCAATTTTTTTATTTTATCCGATCAAATATACTTAATTACAAAAATAACCATATTATTTTTTACAAATATCTTATCAACAACAATAGGTTCTTCTTTAATAATACATATAATAGGAGGTTTTATGTTAGGTCGCATCTCAAAAAAAGATGCTATTATTCCTTCTATTTGTTTATTTATAAAATTTTTATTAATAGGATATCTTTTTTCTATATCAGTTGGAGTTTTATCTTCTTTAGGTCCTATAGTTGGAAGAATATTTTTCTTAAAAAAAAGTTCTTCTTTAATAAAAAAAATCACTTCTGCAACTTTTCCTGTTATAATATCCTCTTTTTTATCTATTCATTTTTTTTCTACATTTACAGGTTTTATGTGGGGAACATGCTCTTCATATAATAAAAGATATTCAAAAAAATTAAACAGTTAATTCTCCCGCCCTTAAACAAGCTCTCCATGTAGAAAGTTGAGGGCGAGTTTCATCAGTAAAAAAAATATTTTCTTTTCCTATCTTTTTTAAAAACCCTGATCTTAAAAAGATCTTTCCTATTTCTGGAGTCACCCCCGATATTAAAAAATATCGATTGCTACTTTTCAAATGCTCATACAATTTTAAAATAGCATAACACATTGAAGCATCCATATAATATACATTGTTAAGTCTTAAAATTATCACTTTAACATATGAATCTTTTAAAACTTTCTGAGTAGCTTTTTGAAAAAGGTCAACACTAGCAAAAAAAAGTTCTCCAGCTATACCAATAATTCTTATCTTACTATAAACTCTTTTTTTCTCTGATAATAAAACCAACCTTCCAGATTTATTAAAAAAATATTCAACAACATGAGGAACTGCGGCTCTTCTTAAATAAAAGATAATCGATAAAGTAATACCTATAAAAAAAGCAACACTCAAGCTAAATACAAGACAAGAAAACAAAGTTAATAAAAATACTAAAGCATCTCCTTTAGTTACAGTAAAACAAAACTTAATTTGTCTATAATCTAAAAAAGTTGGTAATAAAGCTATCAAAATAGCCGATAAAGCAATTAATGGAATATGTTTTATAAATACCCATCCAAAAAAAATGCAAATAGCAACAAATATACCCGATAAAATAGCAGAGATCCTACTTTTAGCTCCTAGTCTATAATTAAAAAGAGTTCTAGAAATACTTCCAGAAGCAGGCATAGCAAATGATATCATAGATAAAAATAGGTTACTTAATCCAAAAGAAAACACCTCTTGATTATAATTTATATCATTTTTACTCTCCTCTTCTATAGATTTAGAAGCAGAAAATATCTCTAAAATACCTAATAAAGAGATAGCTAAAGCTGAAGGGAATATAAGTTTTACTATTTTAAAATTTAAAGAAGGTAGATGAAATCTAATTTTTTCTAAAGTAAAAATTTTTATATCTTTTATAGAAAAGATATGAAAATCTTCTTTTAAAAGATATCTATTAAAAAAATAGACTATCAGAGAGATGATAATTATCATTAAAAAAGAATTTGGAATTTTAGGAAATTTCCTATTAAAAAAAATTAAAAATCCCGTTGCTAACGCTCCTAACATTAAACTATAAATATTTATCTCTTTTATCCTTAAGATAACATCAAAAAATTTTAAAATAGTAGGATTAGAATTAAGAGAATCGCTTATTCCAAAAAGAGGATAAAGCTGATTTACAAAAATAGCAATAATAACTCCCGCAAAATACCCTAAAATTACTGATCTGCTCACAAAATGTAATACTTTCCCCATATTAAAAAATCCAAAGATTATTTGAACAATCCCTATTATCAACACAATATGTAATAAAATATTAAGATATAAAACATCTCTCTCTGCTCCTTGAATAGTGGGAAAGTAATTATATATAACATCAGAAATGCTAGTCTGTATAAGAATAGCCATAGCTGTTGTAGGTCCAGGTATCAAATATTTAGAAGAACCAAAAAATCCTACAAAAATACATCCAAAAATAGCAGAAAACAATCCTGCAATAGGTGGCAATCCTGCTAACATAGAATACGCTATAGATTGAGGAATGGTTAAAAGAGCAACAGAAAAAGAAGATAAAAGATCATATTTAATAAAATTTGGGTTATATTTTTTTATATCTCTAAAAAATGGTAAAGCAGATACATCTGTTTTAAAAACTCTTCTTTTCATAATTATAGTAATAACAAAAAAAAAAATTATTTTTAATATTTTAAAAATATTAAATTCTTTTTTTTATATTAAAAAAAAGAGAAACACCTTCTAAAGAAAACATTTTTTTAAACTGATTAATAAGATATTTTTTATATGAATTTTCAAAAAGAAAAGGATTATTCACAAAAAGTAAAAATTTTAAAGGAGCTGTTCCTATCTGAGTTAAATAATAAATTTTAAGTCTTTTTCCTTTAATCATAGTAGGATGACATCTCTTTATACAAAGATCCATAAATCTATTTAATTCCGATGTAGGTATTTTAGTATTTTGCATTTTTCTTATTTTTTCTATAAAATAAAAAATTTTATCTATATTTTCTCCTGTTTTAGCAGAAGCTAAAAAACCCTGTACTTTATTATCCTCTATCCATTGATTAATTTTTTTCTTATCAGATAAAAGATCACATTTATTTATTAAATAAATGATATCTCTACCATTTTCTTTAATATAAGATAATATCTTTTTATCAATATTACTAATACCATCAATAGCATCTATCATCAAAATACAAATATCTGCTCTTTTCACAGCTTCCATCGTTCTTATATAAGAAAATTTACCTATAATATCCTTTTCCTTATTTTTTCTCTTTATCCCCGCTGTATCAATAAAATTATATATATTTCCATTTATTTCTATCTTTGAATCCACACAATCTCTAGTAGTTCCAGGAGTTTTGCTAACAATAGCTCTCTTTTCCTTTAACAAATAATTTAAAAAGGTTGATTTTCCTACATTAGGCTTTCCTAAAATAGCAATCTTTATAGAACAATCTATCTGATTATCTTTTTCATCTATCCCTTCAAATGCTTTTTCTAATAAATCTTCAATCCCATATCCATGAAGAGAAGATATTTTTATAATACTCTTTATTCCTAAACTATAAAACTCTTCTACTTTATATTCTCTCTCTAAATCATCTATTTTATTGATAGCTAAAACTATTTTTTTATTTGATTTAATCAAAATTTTAGAAATATCTTTATCTAAAAGAGTAAGCCCTACTTTACCATCCACCACCATAATAATAACATCAGCTTCTTCTATAGCAACATTAGCTTGAAAAAGAATCTCTTTTAAAAAATTTTCTTTAGAGTTAATAACTATTCCCCCTGTATCTATAATTTCAAATTTTTTACCAAAAAAATCTGTTTCAAAATATATCCTATCTCTTGTAACTCCTTCATCGGCTGTTACAATAGAAACTCTTTTTTTGCAGATTCTATTGAATAAAGATGATTTACCTACATTAGGTCTTCCAACTATTGCTAATTTCATAATACTATTTTATTATAAAAACAATAGTCATATCAAGTTTATAAAAAAATCTTATTAATTATATTTTTTTATTATAGAATAAATACCTTTCCAATAATCATATCTCATATTCCAATGATCTTTTTTCTTAAATCCCTCATTAAATGGTTTATAATATCTATGTAAATATCTAATAAAAGCATCCTTAGCTTCTTTCAAAAAATAATTATATGCAACCTCTCTCTCTAACTCAAACTCTTCTAAAATAATACCAGAACTATTTTCTCTCTCAAATTCTTTATTATCTATGATCTTTTTTATCTCTTTTAAGATATTGAAAACATTTTTTTTTGATCTTAAAAAACTTTTTTTTATTTCAAAAAAAAACTTTTTAACATCTAAATTTAAATAACTATCATTAATAAGGTTATGGATATATCCTTTTAAATCTATCTCTTCTTTAAAAATTTTAAAAATATCTTTTAAACTTCTATTCTCCGCACCTCTCAACTCTATTCCTTCAGATACATTTATAATGTTTAAATTTTTAAAATTTTTTATATATGAAGAGATACTATCAGCTTCCATTATCCATCTTAAATTAGTTTTTACCTTTTTTCCTTTAACATTATTTTTTTCAAAAATAATATCTCCACAATCCTTTAAATCCTTATTTTTTGAAAAAAAATTATTAGAAACAACTCCTGAACAATAGCGCCTTCCTTCATTATAAGACAGATCTACCCCACATAATATTATAGGATTACCCCCTAAAAACTTAGCTATAGCTAAGTTCATAGTTGTAACAGAAAAAGCTTCTCTATCCAACTTTTTATCTATAAGCTCTCCTTTTATATTCAATCTATCTTCTATCCATTTAGCTTCTATGCCTCCTGCAGAAGATTTAAAATATCCCAAAGCTCCATTAAATGCTGTTAAAACATCTTTATGTACTCTTGTAGTATAAAGGATAGGTATCTCAAAAAAAGTTGATTTTTTCATCCTTTCAAACTCTTCTAAATTAGGATCTATAACAACACCAAAATGGGGAAAAACATTATGGTAAGATAAAGCTGTTATGGCAGATCCTCCTGCTATTATTAATGCTTTATTATCTAATTTTTTTAAAAGATCAATATTTTTTTCTAAAGAAGTTCCTGCTCCACAAATTATTATTGGAATATTTTTAAATTTATCTTTCAAAGAGTTAACAAAAAATGATTTATTTAATTTTTTTATATTTTCCTTAAAATTTTTAAAATTCATATAAGAATAAAGGCTATCAACAAAAGAAGCTGAATGATATACAACCTTTCTAAGAATTTTTTCTTTTATTTTTAAAAATTTTTTCTCTTCAGAATTGTTTAATATCTCTATTTTATTTAATGGGAAATTTCTAATTATTTTATCTAAAAAAAGATCTTCATCCTCATATTTGAAATAGATATGTATATTAGGATTTTTTATAATCTCATAAGCTTCTTCTTCCTGCAAAAATAAAAAAAAATTATCTTTATCCTCTTCTATAAAAATAAGATCTCTATTTTTTTTTTCTATCCATCTTTTTAAAAAAAAATACATATCATTTATCTCTAATCCATATACATAAACAACCTCTTTATCTTTTAAATTCAAAAAGGAAAAATTTTTTTTCTTTTTATTTTTTTTTGGTAAAGTTACAAAATCTTTAAAAAAAATAAAATAAGGATATCTTTTTACAAAAAGATCTAAATTTTTTTTAAAAACCTTATTTTTTTTCATATATCAAAGATCCTTCTTCATCATAAATATTATCTCTCCCCTCCTCAAAATCAACCTCTCTTTTAATATTTCCATTATCCCAATATAACAAAGCTTTCTTACATAAAATGCCTTTCTTATAATAGATCATCGACCTACATCTTCCATTTTCATAAAGATATTTTTGCTCTCCCTCCATTAAATTATCTTTATATCTCTCTATACAATAGATCTTACCTGAAGAATAATACCTTTTACTTTTACCCTCTCTTTTACCTTTATAAAACCAAGTAATAGATAAAATTTTTTTATCTTTAGAATAAAAGGTAGAAGGGCCATGTAACTCATCATAAAGATAAAAACAGGATGATGCTATAACTCCATTTTCATATAATACAATCTTTTCTCCAAATTTTTTATTATCTTTTTCAAAAAATACCTCTTTTACTTTTTTATCTCTTTTTACAACAACATCACATTCATTATACTTTTTCCCAAAACTAGGAAGAAAAAAATCTTCCTCTATATCTATCCTTATCTCCTCATCTTTTATTATTAATTTACTCTCTTCTAAAGCATATTTCTCCATATCTTAACCTCTTTTAAAAACTCTTTAGATACATTTTTAAAAAAAACAATTTTATTTATTCTATATATCGTTTTATTTTTCATATCTATTTTATTTTTAAAAAAATATTTAAAAATATTCCAGATAGGTTGGAGATGTAATTTATAAAAAATATTATTTTCAAGGTTTTTAAATGATAAACGATTAAAACTATCTATACATATCTCTATATCATATTCCAAATCATCAATAACTTTTTCTATCTCTTTTATATTTATCTCCTCTTTACTTTGTAGTTTTTGATGGATAATAGAAATAATATCTTTTTTTTCTTTTAAAAATCTTTTCTCTACTTCTAACAAAGGAATAGATAAAATATTTTTTATCATTCCACTATCTACAGTGTTACAAAAAAATATTTTTTTATTATTAAATATAAAATCTTCTATCCATGAAACAGCTAAAATCCAATCTTTTCTACTAAAAATATTTTTATCTTTTAAAAATATTTTTTCCTTATCCTCTTTATCTATCTTAGCATATTTATTTTTCTTAAAAGAAAAATCTAACCCTGTCAAAATTATAGGATTACATCCAAAAAATTCTGCTATTTTTATTAAAAATGTACCAACAGTCCATCCAATATCTATTTTACCATCATCTATTTTCAATCTTCTACATATCTCTTTTTCTAAGGGATATTCTGAAGAATTTAAAGCTAAAATTTTTTCTCCATTAATGCTATTTAAATTTTGATATGAAAGCTGATTTTGATATAAAAAAAAGCTATCAAAAATAGAATTATTAAAACTAATATTTTTATCTATATTAGCAGCAAAATGAAAAAAACCATTATTCTTCAATAAAATATCTATTGCTGTCCCTCCTGCAAATATGATAGCTTTATCTTTTAAATTATTTATATGAAACATATCTTTTTCTAATGAGGGGCCTGCCCCACAAATAATAGCAGGAATATCTTTAAACGCATCTTTCAAATCAACAATAGTTCTAAACTTTTTAATTTTAGAAAGGTTAAAAAAAAAGTTTTTAAAATGTTTTTTCCCAAAATCTTTATAATTATAACCTAAAAGTTCTATTCCAAGAGATAAATGCTCAAATATTTTTTTTATTTCAAAAAATCTGTTTTTCTTTATTTTACTCTTATAAAAAGAGACAATTTTATTTTTTGAAAGAACATTATTCCATATAATATTTTTTAGATCCTCTTTTAAATCAGTAATAAAACAGATCTCTATCTTTTTATTTTTTAAAATTATTTTAGCAATATTTTTTTTCAAAAATCTTTCTAATAAAAAAAAATCTTCTTCTAAAAAAATAATCTTTTTTATTTTTTTATCTTCTATAAATTTTTTCAAAAAAAAATAAAAATATCCTGCTTCAATTCCATATATTATAAGGGTATCTATTTCATCTTCTAAAAAATTTATTTTTTCATAATCTTTTATCTGAAAATTATTTTTTACAATTTGTTTTTTTTTAATATTTTTTAGAAAAAAAAACTTTTTAGAAAAATCAGATAAAAATCTTTTTTCAAAGATTTTCAGATTTTTCTCAAATTCTTCTTCAGAGCAATTCTTTATCTTCGATAGCATATATAAGTTGTTTATATGATGGTAGAAAATCTACAAACAAATATCTATTTTTTTTCTTATCATACCAATAAGTTTTAATTTCTTCTTTATTAGCCAAAGAAAAAAAATATGCATTAACAAAATAATTATATCCAATAACCTGCTGTTCTGCTATTTCATCTATTTTTTCAGCCTTACACTCTATTAATAAAATAGGATAAATATTTATTTTTTTTGAAAAACATATAATATCTATCCTTCTTTGTGGGAATTTATAATCTGTATCTTTAAGATGAGGTAAACTTTTAAGATCCTTTTCCACTGCTATATATTCCTTAGGATACCCTAATAAGATCATCTTATTTAAAAGCTCTTGTCTCACCATCTCTTCTGGCAACTTTTTTATTTTAACCTTTCTAATAGGGTCTATTATCTCATCCATTATTTTTCTACAGATATTAATCCTATTTTATCATCCTCCCTTTTATACATAATCTTTAATTTTTTATCTTCTTCAGATTTATATACTAAAAAATGATCTTTTGAAAATTCTAATTTCAAGACAGCCTCATCCTGTGTTAACACAACAATTGGCATAGTTTCTTGAGAAACAACTTCATGTATTTTATATAACTCTTCCTCTTCCTTTAAATTTTCATCTTCTATCTGTTCATTTATCTCTTCAACATAAGATACCGGTTTTAAAACTCTTACTGCAATTTCTACTCCTTGAGGTTCTTTAAATCGATAATGTTGCATTTTATCTTTATATTTTTTCATAAGTTTAATAAGCCTTTCAAAAGCTTTATCGATAGCTGAATATAAATTTTCTGTTCTAGCTTGTACTCTTAACATAAACCGAAAAATTTTCATGTTTATCGTCACAATATTAGCAACTTTTAATAGATCTAAGGTAACAACAATATCTACTATATGTTCAGAAAATCTATCTAGTTTAGTTACCTTTTCTAAAATATATTTTTCTATAGCACTAGTAATTGCAACATTCTTAGAAGTTATGGATAGGTTATATTTCTCATCTTTAAATTTTTTTATGTCAACCATATAAAAGCCTCTCTTTTTAAGATCAATTTAAAATAAATAATTTTAAAAAGGAAACAAAACTATCTTTTTTAGATATTTTTAAGAAAAGAAAAATTATTTTTTAGGAAAATTATTTTAAAAAATTTTGTTTTTTTAATAAAATTTTATCTCAAATCTTAACGATTTTTTTTATTTTTAATTCATTTTTATTAGAAAAGTTTTAAAAATTCTTTTAACATGTTTTTTAATGTTTCTAAACTAAAAGAGTTGTCTGGATACCATATCATTTTTTTTATCTGCTCATTATTATTGCTATTTACAAAATAGGAATCTTCCAATTTTTTTTCTAATTCATTAATGTAATTTATCATATTTTTTGAATATTCTGCATCAAATTTTTTAATTTTTTCAAAAAAACTAATAAAATCAGTATACTTTGTTAAATCCACTAAATCTAATTCTTTTAATAAATTATTTTTTTCCAAAACATATTCTAAAAATTGTTTTATTGATTCTTTTACTTTATCTTTATGTTTTTCATTAATTTCAATCTTTTGTACATTCTCCCAATAATAATAAGTGCTCCTCTTAATATATCCATTATTTTTAAGCATTTCTAACATTTGTTCTACTTCTTTTTCTTCAAAACATTCTTTAATCTTTTTTACAAACTCATTAATATTTTCATTATTTAGATCCATTGAGTCTAATTCTTTCAATAACTTTTTTATGTCTATTATTTTTGGATCCTCTTTATTTTTTAGATCCTCTTTATTTTTAAATCTTTCAAAAACACTTTTACCACCTAAAAAAAGACTTCCAACAACAAAAGGACTAGATCCAATAATAACAGGTAAAGCAACTTGAATAATTTTATATGATCTAGAAGAAATCTTAAATCCTATTGATTTTATTATTCTTTGCATTGGAATAAAATATAATAACGCATAAGCACTTAATCCTAAAGCTACTGAAGCAACAGTTGTAATAACAAACCCTATAGATTTCTTTAAACATTGTTGCTTATATTTTTGACTTTGAACTTTGTCAGGAGCAATTATTTTGTTAAAATTAGGTGAAATACTCATGCATATATTATACTGAAATATTTAATAAAAATACAACTTTTTAATGTTAAAAAATTATTTTAAGCTGCAAAGAAAATTTATTATAAAAAATCTCCTTAACCTTATCCAAAAGCTCTCTTAAAGATTTTTTTTTAATATCTCTTCTGCTAGCTTATATTTAGCTTCATTAAGAATAACCTCTTTTATCTCATTAAACCTCTCAAAAGGTATTTTTCCAGGTTTTTTCCTTTTTAAAAACTTAAAAAAGAATACTTCATCAGCAAATAGATCTTTTTCCAAGTTAACCATTGAATAACTATCTTCTTTTAACTTTTTTTCAAATATCAAATCATTAAAAGCTCTATATATATAACTTTCAAAAGTATCTTTACTCTTAGAAACTCTACTAATCTCTTTATCAAATATCTCTAACTTCCATTGATTTTTATCATCCATTAACTCTTTTTCTTCTATGATTTTATTAATTAAACCATTCTTTATCTTATCCATGTAAAGATATAAAAAAGAAAAAATAAAATATTTTTCTTTTTTATTTAGATCATTTTTTTTAAAAAAGTCTGGCATTCTTTCATCAATTCTTCCTAAAACATCTGAAAAATAAATTATCCCTACCTTATCTTCTACCTCTTCAAATTTTTCACTATCATATTTAAGAAAACTGATTATCTCATTAAAAGATTTTTTCAAAGATAATTTTGTAATATCAAAATTATCTTTTTTTAAATCTTTATAAAATGAATATAAAATATTATTTAAAATATTTTCCAATGTCTTATCTTCCATCCCTTTTTTAAAAGATATTATAGATTTTTCCTTTTTTGATAAGCAATTTATCTGATAATACAGCTCTTCATTATCTGAACAAAAAAATAAATTTTTAGATTTTTTTTCTAAAAGCTTAATAAGATTTTTATTACTAACCCCCTCTAAAACAGGAAAGCTATCTACCCCACGAATATATAAATCTTTTTTTTCTTTTTCTTTCTCTGATAAGATATTTTTTATAATATCTTTATTTTCTTTTACCATCTCTTTTCTAGAATATTCATCGATCTCCTTCCTTCTATTAGCTGAGATATTCTCAAAAGCATTAAATCTTTTATCCTCCGTATCATCTTCAAAAGAATTTAAAATATAAAATCTATCCTTTAATTTTTTATAATTTTTTTCATCAACCTGCCATTGCCAAAGTTTTTTTTCAGATATCTTTGTCCCTGCTTCATCCATATCTGTTTTTTTTATTTCAACAATAAAATGGTTTTCTATAAGAGAAGGATATTTTTTTTCTATCTCTTCCACCCTTTTATATTTTGTAGAAAAAGAGCTTTTTTCTTCATCTGATGTTATCTCTAAATATAAAAGCAGTTTTAAAAAATCTTTAAACTCTTTAAATATTAAATATTTTGGAAGCTTAAAAATTTTTAATTTAGCTTTCTTATCTGCATAGGAAGAGATTTTTTTTAAACAAAGATTATCTAAAAAAAGATTTTTTTCCTCTTGTTGCATATATTTTTTAAAAAGCAAAACTTTTTTCCATATATTTACCAATCTCCTATTACTTTCAGGATAAAATTTTAAAAGTTCTACCTCCACCTCTTTTTTTTTTATCTCTTTTTTCCCATCTTCAAAAAAATCCGCTACCTCAAATATAAATTTAAAAATAATATCTAAAAAACTTTCTCCTAACCATTCGGATATATTAGAAAAAGGAAAAATATTAAAATTAACATCAAACAAACTACGATCTAAAGGAAGATAAGGAGAATTTTTTTGTTGTAACAACAACTTGTTTTGAATATCTATCTTAGATACTTTATCTATCTCAATATATAACTCAGAAAATTTTTTAAATGTATTTAAATCAATTTTTTCTATTTTTTTAATCTCATTTAATAATCTTAAAATTTTCGGATTTTTATTTTTTAAAATATTTTCAAGAGATATATTAGGATTATAGGGATATACATATAAATCAAAATTTTTTATTCTATCCAATCTTTTTTTAAAATCCAAAGATAGTTTATCAATATTTTTTTCAAAAAGTAATTCTACAATTCTTGTTTGAAAAAACTCTTTAGATATGGTGCTATTCTCTCTTAAAATCTTATTTTCTCTATCTAATAAAAAAGATAAGATATTTAAATCAGATCTAAATATCTTTTTATTTTTAATTTCAAAAACTTTTTCATCTTTCACTTTCTCTCTTGAATCTAAAATAGCATTATATGTTCCAAAAAAGGAAAAGGATAATATAATAACAGCAGATGTTATTATTAATATGATCTTTCTATTCTTTCTTAAAAACTTAAACATAACTTTTTAATATGCTCTTGCAAAAATAACCTTATCAAAACATCTTTTTCCACTAAATATACATTCTTCCTCTTCTTTAGGTATTTCTAATGGAATACATCTTACAGTAACATTTAACTCTTTTTTTATCTTCTCCTCTATCTCTTTTGTTAAAGAAAATTGACAAAGAGCAAATCCTCCTTCAGATTTAAAAAATTCATAAAACTCTTTTTCAGAAGATATTCTTTTAATATTTTCATTTAAAAACTTATCTGCTTTTTTCAAAAGATCATTTTGTATATCTTCCAATATTTTAGCTAAGTTTTCTATAAAACTTTTTTCTTTCTCCACAATCTTTTG
The DNA here is from genome assembly GCA_001303765.1 of Chlamydiae bacterium SM23_39. Taxonomy (GTDB): domain Bacteria; phylum Chlamydiota; class Chlamydiia; order Chlamydiales; family SM23-39; genus SM23-39. Next base: position 30,627 of record LJUH01000003.1, on the reverse strand, counting down.
ATAGTGGTTATCTCTTCTAAAAAAGGTAACTACTCTCTCTTCAACCTCTCTTTCTCCCACCTCAATCCTTATAGGAACTCCTTTTTTTACCCACTCCCATTTCTTTTCTCCTCCTCTTATATCTCTTTCATCTATTTTTACTTTTAAAAAATTACCATTATATCTAATAGTTTCTAGCATATCTTTTAACTTTCTACAAAAAGCCATTATCTTTTCTCTTATAAAAATAGGTTGAATAACCACATGATAAGGAGTTATTCTAGGAGGAAGAACTAATCCATCATCATCGCTATGAACCATAACAACTCCTCCAATAAGTCTTGTAGTTACACCCCATGAGGTAGAATAGGGATATCTAATCTCTCCCTTTTCATCATTATATCTGATATTAGAAGCTTTTGAAAAATTTTGTCCTAAAAAATGTGAAGTTCCAGCTTGTAAGGCTTTTTTATCCTGCATCATAGCTTCTATACAATAGGTGTTGACAGCTCCAGGAAATCTCTCTGTTTCAGTTTTCTCTCCTTTAATAACAGGGATCGCTAAATATTGATGATAGATATTTGAATATATATCCAACATCCTTTTTACCTCTTCTCTAGCCTCCTCTTCAAATTGATGAACCGTATGTCCCTCCTGCCATAAAAACTCTGTTGTCCTCAAAAACATTCTAGGCCTCATCTCCCATCTTAAAATATTTGCCCATTGGTTTATTAAAATTGGAAGATCTCTATATGATTGAACCCATCTAGAAAAAGCTTCTCCTATTATCATCTCAGAAGTAGGCCTTATAATATATGGCTCTTCTAAAGGAGAAATAGGAATTAATTTTCCTTTTTTTTTCTCTAACTTACAATGTGTAACAACAGCACATTCCTTTGCAAAACCTTCAACATGCTCTGCTTCTTTTTCAAAAAAACTAATAGGTATTAAAAGAGGAAAATACACATTTTGATGTCCACTATCTTTTATCATTCTATCTAAAACATCTCTTATATTTTCCCAAATACTATATCCCCATGGTTTTATTATCATACATCCACGTGTTGGAGAGTGTTCTGCAAGATCTGCATTTTTAATAATTGAAAGATACCATTCAGAATAATTCTCCTGTCTAGTAGGAGAAATAGCATTTTTTTTCATAAATTTTTTTTCCTTTTTTATATTATGGCTTCAACAAAGAGTTTTTTTAAAGTACTTTATTAAAAGCTCTTTCAGCATTTTTTTTGTTAAATCTAAGTCTTCTCCCTTTAAGATTAAAGGATAGCTATTTTCTAAAATAGCATTCAAAATATCTTTTTTTATAAAAAAACTATCTAAATATTTTTTATCTGGAAAAGCTAAAGAGATACTTCCTTGATGCAGATACCCATCCTTCCCCTTTCTTTGAGCTGCCCCCGCAATCTTTCTACCCTTATAAACAAGATCATATTTTGTAGTATTAGCCATACAAAAACTTTTATATCTATTCAAAGAAAAAAAATTTTTTAATCTTAAATTTTTTAAATTAAAATATTCTTTAACAGCTTTTAAAACTATTCCATTAACAAAATGATAATTTTTTAATGGATTTAAAAAAAAATATTTATGATTACTTGGCATTAAAAAAGAAAATGCCATATCCCACATATGAAACACTATCCCTCCTCCTGTCGGTCTCTTCGTTAAATCTATTTTCATCTGCTTTATCTTTTCTAAACAAAAAAAATTTTCAGGCTTTTCAAAAATTCCATAGGTTATAGAGGGATTTTCCCATTCATAAAAATGGAGGATGCAAAAAGTATTGAATTTTAAAGACTTAAATAATTTTTTATCAAAATCCATATTTTTTTTTGCTTCTCTTTTACCATAAATAACTTTCATAATAATCCTTTCTTTAAAGTCATCATTTTACAAAAAAAGAAAATACCATTTACAATTAAAATAAAAAAGGAATTAAAAATGATGTTTGATAAATTTACAAATAGAGCAAAGCAAGCCATTAAATTAGCAAAAAAAGAAGCTCAAAAAATGAATCATAATTATCTAGGCTGTGAACATATTCTTTTAGGTCTTTTAAAATTAGGGCAAGGAATAGCTGTTAATATCCTTAGAAATTTCGATGTAACATATGAAAATGCTCGTGGAGAGATAGAAAAAAAAGTAGGTTTTGGACCAGAAATGCAAGCCTATGGCGAACCTGTATTATCTGAAAAAGCAAAAAAAGTTTTTGAATCAGCTAACGAAGAAGCTTCCATTTTAAATCATAACTATGTAGGGACAGAGCATCTACTATTAGCTCTTATAAGAGAAAAAGATAATATTGCAGCTGAGATATTGGAAAAGTTTGGAATCGATCTAAAAGAGATAAGAAAGGAGATATTAAGAGAGCTAGAAACTTTTAACCTTCAATTACCTCCTATTGCTGAAGAAGCTCATGCAGGTGCTGGAAGAACACAGGATAAAGCTTTTGATAAGACTCCCGCTTTAAAAGCTTATGGTTATGATCTAACCCAACTGTGTAAAGAGGGTAAAATGGATCCAGTAATAGGAAGAAAAAATGAAGTGGAGAGATTAATATTAATACTATGCAGAAGAAGAAAAAATAATCCCGTTCTTATTGGAGAAGCTGGAGTAGGTAAGACTGCAATCGTTGAAGGGTTAGCTCATGCAATAGTAAAAGGCGATGTTCCAGAAAATTTAAAAAACAAAAAATTAATCTCTTTAGATTTAACTCTTATGATTGCTGGGACAAAATATAGAGGTCAATTTGAAGAGAGAATAAAAGCTGTTATGGAAGAGATTAAAAAAAGTGGAAATGTTCTACTTTTTATCGATGAACTTCATACAATAGTAGGAGCAGGAGCAGCTGAAGGAGCAATAGATGCTTCAAATATTTTAAAACCTGCATTATCTAGGGGAGAGCTTCAATGTATAGGAGCAACAACATTAGATGAATATAGAAAACACATAGAAAAAGATGCTGCATTAGAAAGACGTTTTCAAAAAATAAATGTTTTACCACCTTCTATCGAAGAGAGTGAAGCTATATTACAAGGTTTAAAACCCAAGTATGAAGAACATCATAAATGCATATATACTGATGAAGCTATTAAAAATTCAGTCCAACTATCTGACAGATACATATCTGGAAGATATCTACCTGACAAAGCTATAGATCTAATGGATGAAGCTGGAGCTAACTCAAGAATACATATGCTTCATAAGCCAGAAAACATAATCAAATTAGAAAATGATATTAAAAAATTAAAATCAGAGAAAGAAAAAGCTATAGATGAGCAAAAATATGAATTAGCAGCTCAATTACACAACAAAGAAAAAGACCTTCAAGATAATTTAATAAAAAGTACAAAAAAATGGGAAAAATCTAGTAAAGCCAAAGTAGATAAGGAGGATATTGCTAAAATAGTTGCAAAACAAACATTAATTCCAATAACCAGACTAACTGAAGGAGAAAGAGAAAAGGTGATCGCCTTAGAAAAGACATTAAATACAAGTATAATAGGTCAAGAAGAAGCTGTTTCATCAGTCTGTAGAGCTATTAAACGAAGTAGAGCTAATATAAAAGATCCCAAGAAGCCTATTGGATCTTTTTTATTTTTAGGTCCAACAGGAGTAGGAAAAACTCTTTTAGCAAAACTACTTGCTAACCATATGTTTGGAGGAGATGATGCTTTAATCCAAATAGATATGTCAGAATATATGGAAAAATTTGCAATAAGTAGACTTACTGGTTCTCCTCCTGGATATGTTGGATATGAAGAGGGCGGACAGCTAACTGAAAAAGTAAGACATAGACCCTATTGTGTAATTTTATTTGATGAAGTAGAAAAAGCTCATCCCGATGTTATGAATCTACTTCTTCAAATATTAGAAGAGGGTAGTTTAACAGATGCTTTTGGAAGAAAAGTAGATTTCAAAAATACAATAATAATAATGACTTCAAATTTAGGAGCTGATCTTATTAGAAAATCAAAAATGGGATTTGGAACTCAAGAGGGAGCTTTAGATTATAACACCATGAAAGATAAAATAGGGGATGCTTTAAAAAAACATTTTAAACCTGAATTTATAAACAGACTAGATTCATGGATTGTTTTTCATCCTTTAGAATTAAATGAGCTTAAAAAAATTATAGAAATAGAATTTAATGAGCTTAAACAAAGAGCAGAAAAGCAATCTATCCATCTATCTCTAGATGATAAATCAAAAAATTTTTTAGTAGAAAAAGGATATCAACCAGAGATGGGTGCAAGGCCTCTTAAAAGAGCAATAATACAATATATAGAAGATCCTCTTGCTGAAAAGCTATTACTCAATCCTGAAGGAGAAAAAACCTATTTAATAACAATAAAAAAAGATCAAATAGAATTTGTTGAAAAATAATTTTTTAAGAAAGATTTATTTTTGTTTCCCACTGTTTGACAAAATTTAAAAGTTCTTTTTTATTTGGTTTTTGCATTAAAAATTCTATAGATTCCTTTGCTCTGCAAAAATGTGCTATCTTCGCTAAAAGATGAAGATGGTTTTTATTATCTCTTGCAAATAAAAAAAAGAGAGAATGAACTTTTTTACCATCTAAAGCTCCATATTCTATTGGAATTTGAGGATAAACTAAAGAAACCATATCATAAGGTTTATCTATCAAAAAATCTCTTGTATGAGGAATAGCTACACCTTCTCCTATAGCTGTTGACATCAACTGTTCTCTATCTGTTAATAAAACTGTTAAAACATCTGCATCCATATCCAAATCTTTAGAAAATCTTCTCACTGCTTCATTTATAATCTCTTTCTTATCTTTTCCTTTTATATCCTCAAAAACGCTTCCTCTATAAATAGCTCTAAATAAACTAAAAGTTAAAGAACCTAACTTTTTTCCTAAAGTTTCGCGAATTCTCTCCAAAGTTACAGGATCTTTCCTTTGACTTATCCAACTCTCTATGTCTAAAGGATCGAATCTATACTCCCCCCCTATTTTATAAGCAGGAATTTTTCCTTCCGACAAAAGTTCATAAATAGCATCTTCTGAAATATTTAAAAGTTCAGCTACATCATTAACTTTTAAATCCACAAATAACTCTCCTTATTTTAATAATTAACAAGTAATTTAATAACCTCTTCTTTAGTTAAAGCATTTATTAACTGTTTCCTCAATTTCTCATCTTTTATGATAACAGTAAGGCTAGATAAAATCTGCAAATATTCATTTTGTCTATTTTCAGGTCCTCCAATCATAAAGATCAATTTAACAAAAGTTCCATCTAAAGAATCCCAATCTAAACTTAATCCTTTTTGTATTCCTATAGCTATAAAAAATTCATCAAACTGATTAAGTTTTGCATGAGGTATTGCTACACCCATTCCAATACCTGTAGAGACAATATTTTCTCTTTTCATAATAGCATCATAAAATAATTTTCTATCTGGTAATTTTTCAAATTTTTCTAAATTATCGATAATTTGAAAAATAGCCTCATCTCTAGAATTAGCTTGTAAAAAAGAAACCAAGTTAATATCTAAATAACTAGAAATTTTAACATTTTTTTTTGTTTTCAACATTTTTTCCTTTTAAATAGGATAAAACTATTCCAAATCTTTTTTCAACAATTCTTCCAACAATTTTTTTTCTTCTTTTTTATTATTAATTAAAAAATCTAAAAAAAACACTATTTTTTCTTTTAATTTTATTCTAGGAACAACTAAATCAATCATTCCCTTCTCTAATAAAAATTCAGATTTTTGAGCATTTTCTGGCAACTTTTCCTTAATAGTCTGTTCTATAACTCTAGGTCCTGCAAATCCTATTAAAGCATCTGGTTCAGCTAAAATAATATCTCCTAACGAAGCAAAAGAAGCAATAACACCTCCCGTTGTTGGATTTGTTAAAACTGAAATAAAAGGAAGCCTGCTTTCGTCTAATTTAGCTAAAGCTTGAGATGTTTTAACCATCTGCATAAGAGATAAAACAGACTCTTGCATCCTTGCTCCTCCAGAAGCAGAAACAATAACAAGAGATAAGTTATTTAAACATGCATATTCTATTATAGAAGTTATCCTTTCTCCAACTACTGATCCCATCGATCCACCCATAAATCCAAAATCCAATACTCCTAAACAACATACTATTTTTCCTATTTTACATGTTCCCACAACAGCTGCTTCATCCACATTAGATTTTTCTCTTCCCTCTCTTAACCTCTCTTCATAAGGTTTAGAATCTACAAACTTTAAAAAATCTTTAGATTTTATATTATCAAATTTAACTTGAAAAGAACCCTCATCTACTAAAAGGTCTATTCTCTCTTTTGAAGAGATCTTGTAATGATAGGAACATTTAGGGCAACAATTTAATTTTTCTTGTAATTCTTTTATATGAATCATCTCATCGCATTTAGTACATTTAAGCCAACCACTAAATTTATCCTTTTTGGTAGATTCTACCTTTATCTTAGGTTTATTCTTTGAAAAAAAAATCATATATTTATATTTTATCAAAAATAAATCAAAATAAAAACATTTTTACGAAAAAATTTTTTTAAATAGAAAAATATTTTTTTAAAATTTTGTAACTCTTGATTTATTAGACTCTTACTCTTTTCCAAATTTGCTGATTATACAACTTTTTTATACAAAAATTACCACAAATACTACCTAAAGAAGCTCCTATTAATATAGGAAGAGAAATAGCTGTAATCTTAAAATAAATATTTTTAATAGGGATAAAATAAAATCCTATTCCTGTTGCCCCTCCTAAAATAGCTCCTATATTCGTTGCTAATATAGAAAATATGAAATTAATAATTAAAAACTTTCTCGTATCTGATTCTATTTTATCATTAACTTCATATGGATAATAATTTTTTCTAAAAATATTTTTCAAATCTTTGCCATACTTTTTATGAATTAAAAGAGTAGATGCAGAAGAACCTAAAAAACTTCCTAAAAAGCAAAAAAGAAGTATTGGAATTGCAATAAGTGATATCCGCATTCCAAATCTTATTGCCGTGTTAAAATGCGACAATCTATCCAATAAAAGAACAACAGAAGAAGGAAGCACACGAGGAGCTGCTAACAATGATAAAGAGGCTAGACCAATAAAAATACCTGTCACAAAAGTGGTTATAATATTTATCCTACTGATTTTTCGATTTAATTCAGATTTATTTATATTTGGGGCAGGTTGAGCAGTGTCTGTTTCTTTTCCTCTCAATGAATTTTCAATTTTATTCCACATATATAGGGTATTTTCTTTTTTATGGAATATTGTCATAAAAACCTCTTTTAAAATATATTTTACCAAATTTCCAAAAAATAAAAAACCATTAAATTTTTAATTTACCAATAGCTTCCTTAGCTGCTATTTGCTCTGCTCCCTTTTTAGAATACCCTTTTCCTATACCAAAAATTTTATTATCCAAAATCACCCTTACCTTAAAACTCTTCTCATGCTCTTTTCCCTTCTCTTCTATAATTTCGTATAAAGGAATTTTTTTATATATTTTTTGACAGTAATTTTGAAATTCTGACTTATAATTTCTAATAGGATTTTCTAAAATTTTTTTTATACTTTTTTTAAAGCTATTTAAAAAAAATTCTTCTGCTTTTAAATAGCCTCCATCCAAATAAATAGCTCCTATGATAGCTTCAAAAAAATCTGCTAAAATACTCTTCTTTCCTCTGTTATCCTCTTGTTCTCCTTTGCCAACAAGCAAAAAACCATCAATATCCAATTCTTTTATATAGAAAGCACAAGAATCAGCATCTACTAATCTAGACCTAAAAAAGGTAAGTATTCCCTCTTTTTCAGAAAACATTTTATATAGATAAGAAGAGACTATTAAATTTAAAACAGAATCTCCTAAAAATTCTAATCTCTCATTATCTTTTTTAAAATATTTATTTTCATTTGCAAACGAGGGATGCATAAAAGAAAGAAATAAAAGATTTTTATCTTTAAAAATATAATTTAACTTTTTTTCAATAGATGGTAAATTTTTTTTTAATATTTCAAAATCTTTCATAAATCTTTAAAAAAGAATATCAAAAAACCACTATAAAAACATTATAAAAAATATGCAAAGACACCTTTTTTTGATTTAATCTATTTTTTCTCCTAAAAAACTGTTTAATTTTTCAAAATCAATCTTTGCTTCTATCTCTTTTGCTTTTTCAAGATTTTTTCTTTTTCTACATGCATTTACAATTTCTACAAACGCATAAGTTTGAAATTCTTGATCAAATATATTTTCTGCTAGTTTTATAGCTTCATCTATTTTTTCTTTTTCAATATATTCTTCAACTTTTTTAAGCATTTTTAAAGATATATTACAGACCTTTTCTACATCGCCATTTCTTGCATATGCTCTACTAATATTTTCAAGTAGATCCCCATTTTTATAAAACTTTTCTGATATCTTTTCTGCTTTTTCTAATTCATCTCCTTCTACTCGTAATAGTCCAATTTCCTCAAAAAGATTTGATCTAATGTTTTCATCAGAAATATTATTAACAGTCTCTTCTGCTTCATCTAATTTTAACTTTTTTATATACTTCTCGGCTATCTCTTTTAACTCTTCTAAAAAGCTATTTTTTTCTTCAAAATTTTTTACTATCTGAATTTCTGTTAATTCGAAAAACTGCTCTCTTCTACAATCATAAAAATTTATTTTTTCCATATTTTATATTATTATTAATTTTTAAAAATTTTCCTATAAAAAATATTGATAGTTTATAAAATTTTTTATATTTTTTAAAAATGGTTAAACTAAATAAATCTTTAAAACAACTATCTTCGGGATATCTTTTCCAAGAAGTTGAGAAAATAAGTTTATCAATAAATAAAAAAATTAAACTCATAAATCTAGGAATAGGAGATATAAATAAACCTATCTCTAAATTTTTCATAACCCATATTTGCAAAGCAGCTAAAACACTCCAATATGAAAAAACAAAAAGAGGATATTGTAACTCTCAAGGAGAAAATAATTTAAGAAGAATAATTAAAAAATATTGTTACAAAAATTTAAATATCTCTGAAGATGAAATCTTCATTTCCAGCGGAACAAAAAGAGATATCTCATCAATACAAGAACTCTTTTCTAAAGATGCTAAAATTGCAATATGTGATCCCTCTTATCCCGTATATTTAGATTCTAATATTATAGCAGGAAGAAAAAACATATCTTTATTAAAATGTTTAGAAAAAAATAACTTTTTACCTCTTATTCCTAAAAAATCTTATGATCTGATCTATCTTTGCTCTCCTAATAATCCCACTGGAGTAGCTTTTACAAAAAAAGAGTTAAAAAAATGGGTAGATTATGCTTTAAAAAACAAGAGTGTCATCTTATTTGATGGAGCATATGAATCCTTTATAACAGATAAAAATATAATACGATCGATATATGAGATAGAAAAAGCTAAAAAAGTTGCTATAGAATTTAGAAGTTTTTCTAAAATGGCAGGTTTTACAAGTCTTAGATTATCATACTTAATAATTCCTAAATCTTTAAAAATAGAAAACTATTCCCTCAGTAATCTGTGGAAAAGACTTTTAGACACAAAATTTGGATCTGTCTCCTATCCCATACAACAGGGAGGATTAGCTGTATATTCCAAAGAGGGAAGAGCAGAAGTAAAAAAATTAATCTCATATTATATGACAAATGCTAGTATTTTAAGAAAAGGATTAGAAAAATTAAATTTTAAAACCTTTGGAGGAAAAAATTCTCCTTACATATGGTGTAAAACATTAAACAATTTATCCTCATGGGATTTTTTCAATCTAATCTTAAAAAATACCAACATAATAACAATTCCTGGGAGAGGATTTGGAAAATGTGGAGAAAATTTTATAAGATTTTCAGCTTTTGCTAATATAACTGATATAAAATTAGCATTAAAAAGATTAAAAAAATTTTTAAAAAATTCTTTTTAAAATATCTTCAACTGTGAAGTTAAATCTTTTTTCTAAATCAACACTTTTTGCTGACAATCCAAATCTATCAACAGATATCGATATGCCATCTTCTCCCACATACTTAGCCCATCCAAGGGACACTCCTGCTTCAATGCTAATCTTTTTACCACAATTCCTTAAAATCTCTTCTTTATATTTTTTTGATTGTCTTTCAAAAAGCTCAAAAGAGGGAAAAGAGATAACTCTAGTATCAATATTTCTCTCTTCTAATCTCTCAGATACTTTTAAAGCTAACTTTAATTCTGATCCTGAAGCAAAAAAAGTAAAAGCAGCTTTATTTTTTTCTTTTTTAACAATATATGCTCCTTTTTTTACTCCTTTTTCAAATGGAATATTGGTGCTATCTATATCAACAAGATTTTGCCTAGATAAAACAATTGCCGTAGGTCCTTCATATTGCAAAGCTGCTATCCATGCCATCTTAACTTCGTAACTACAAGCAGGTCTTATAACATTAAGATTAGGAATAGCTCTTAATGATGCTAATTGTTCTACGGGCTGATGTGTTGGCCCATCCTCTCCTAAAAAAATAGAATCATGAGTAAATTGATAAATTATTTTTAATCTCATCATAGAAGCTAATCTTATTGCATTTTTCATATAATCTGAAAAAACTAAAAATGTTCCACATATAGGAACAATCATGTTAGATAAAAAAATTCCATTAGATATTGTTCCCATAGCAAATTCTCTAACGCCATATTTTATATTTCTTCCTTTAAAATCAGAAGATTTAATAATTGAATAATTATTTAAAAATGTTTTATCAGAAGATGATAGATCTGCAGAACCGCTATATAAAAAAGGTAAAAAATTCGCTAAAAAATTTATAACTTCAGAAGAAGCTTCTCTACCAGAAAGATTTGGTTTTATATTTAAATCTTTTAATTTTTCTTCTAAATCAAATGATATAATTTTATCTTCCATTTTCAAATATTCTTCAAAAAGTGTTGGATATCTTTCTTCCCATCTTTTAAATTTTTCATACCAACTTCTTTCCATCTTTTTTTGTTCTATTAATCTCTTCTTAAAAAACCTTTTTACCTCTTCAGAAACAAAAAATTCTTCTTCTGGAAGATTTAAATTTTTTTTTGTTTCTTTAAGTTCTTTTTCTCCTAAAGGAGCTCCATGAGCTTTATTACTTCCCTCTTTAGGAGATCCTTTCCCAATAATAGTATGTGCTATAATAAAAACAGGTTTTTCCTGTTTTTTTTTAATATCTGAAATGATTTCATCCAATCTATCTAAATCATATCCATCTATCTTATATACTTCCCAGTCATATGAAAGATATCTTTTTTTAACATCTTCTGAGAATGTTTCTGAAGTAGGACCATCTAAACAAATATTATTAGAATCATAAATCACTATTAAATTATTCAGTTTTAAATGTCCGGCTAAAGAAGAAGCTTCTGAAGAAACTCCTTCCATAAGACACCCATCTCCTACCAAACAAAAAATCTTATTATCGAATAATAAAATATCTTCAGTATTAAATTTCTCAGCTAATATTTTATAAGAAATAGCTAATCCTACTGCATTACCTATCCCATGCCCTAAAGGTCCTGTTGTAGCTTCTACTCCTCTTTTTATATCATATTCTGGATGCCCTGGTGTTTTAGAATCTATCTGTCTAAAATTTTTTATATCTTCCAAAGTAAAATCAAACCCAGCAAGAAAAAGAGAAGAGTATAATAACATAGATCCATGGCCTGCTGATAAAATAAATATATCTCTATTAGGAAATGTCGGATTTTTTGGATAATGGTTTAAAGCTACTCCATATAAATAAGCTCCAATCTCAGCGCATCCTAATGGAAGTCCTGGATGCCCTGATTTAGCTCTTTCAATAGCTTCTATAGACAACTGTCTGATGGTATTTGCTATTTTTTTTAATATTTCTTTTTCCATAAAATCTCCTATAATTAAAAACATTTTTAAACAGCTCATATTTTACCTCAAGAAGATTTTAAAACTAATTTAAAGATTGTTATGATTATGCTTAATTTCAAAAATTTATAATCTTAGGAATGTTTATACAATTTTTTAAGTTATCTTTTCTATATTTTCAAAAAATTCTAAATCTAATTAAAACTCTAACATCATCTTTTTTAAAAAATATAACATCCTGATGAATCATCTTTCTTTCTTTCAGGATCTTTACCTTGTTCTGCAAATAAATCTTTGCTTTTTGCTTCGTCCAAAAATCTTTTTGTTCTTATTGTTGTTTTTGCAGCAAACCTTAAATGATCTATTGTTTTTTTATCTTTACCACAAATATAATACGCAGTATCAAAACCACCTAATGCAAGTTCGGATGTAAGATAAAATGTTCTAGCAACATCTATTTTATTCACTAGTTTTTGAATTTCCTCTGCATCTTTTTCAGGATCAAGTTTAGTTATTTGATTTTTTTGATATCGAATGTATATATCTGATACAAAATTAGTCATATCTGTAGTAAGCTCTGCTCCTTCCAATGCTATTTGCTCAGAGCTTTTTTTTTCATAATCTTTTTTTATTGAATAAATTTTACTTGCAAGACAGATTATTCTTAATCCATCTGCAAAGTACCACATAGTTGAATTAAACATATGTACCTCTTAAATAAAAACTTTAAAAAAATTAAACAGTATCTCCTGGTTCTAATCCGTATAAAATATTATTTAAAAACCTAGATGTTTTTTCTGAAAAAACTTTTTCTATCAACTTTGTTAAATCTCTTGAAACAAAATATCTAACTCTTTCTATAAGTAAACATCCTCCATTTACAGCATAAAATAATATAGAAACATCTTTACAATTAACTTTTGAAACTTGAAACTGATCCATTGTTAAGTAAAATGATATTAGAGATCCCACAATCCAAAGATTTTCAGGAACAGTAACTTGTAAATAATGCTTTACAAAAGGATGAATATTTTCAACTTTCCATACCATTTTTCTTACAGAATATCTCAGATTAGAAATATTAGGATCTTGCACACGATTAGGAAATATTTTTTCAAAAGCTTTAGGTAAAAAATAACAAGAAGTTCCTGTTAAAGCTGCCACAGCTAAAGATTTACTTAGATTACAACTCATTTTTCTTTTTTATCCTTACAAAAGTTTACACAGTACAATTTTTTCCAACAAGCATTATTGATAATAAGGCTTATAAGAATCTTGTATCACCGGATCATTGGTCCAAGGATCTCTAGTATTACCTTGTGCAAGCCATGTTAAAATGTAAACTGATTCATATGCAATTATCCTTCCATTTGCTGTCACATAATATAATGGGTTTTCAAGTTCATTGACCGCAGTTAAACTGATAGGACATACATCATTTGCAATTTTATCTTCTAATGAATCTTCTGAAGATGGCCTAACATTTTCTGATACAGTTTGAGAACTTTCTGAAGATGGCCTAACATTTTCCGATAAGGTCTTAGAATCTTCTGTTGATAATCTTTCTTCTGATGATAATTGATCACGTGAGTTGACATATTCTTTAATTCTTTTAATTGCTTGTGGAACTTTTTCTACAAGATATGATCCTTTCTCCCAATTATTTGTAAATTTTACAGACTTACCCTTTTTTTCTGCCTCCTTTTTTATACCTGAGCAAAGAGTTTTAACACGTATTATTGTACTAGCCAATGCCCTAATTTTCTCTAAGTTAGGAGAATCTTCTATAAATATTTTTGCAGTATCACTAACACTTGAAGTTATTTCCGCTCCTACAAATACTTTTTTTGTTTTTTTTAATATTTCATTAAGTTGCTCTTTATATTTCTCTGAATCTTTATCGTTTAATTTAGACATTTTACTAGAGATATATTCTCCCTTTATTTCACAAGTAAGGGATACAGTATCAGCAACTAAGCTAATTCCATTCAAACCAATCTTTACTACTCCATCAGATTCTTCAATAGATTTCTTTGCTTGATACCCCTTATCAACAATATTAAAAATTCTCGCTGCATAATACAACCCATCAAGAGCTTTTTCTAAAACAGAAAACATAAACACCTCCTATCTATAAAAAATTAATACTTTTTTATTTTTTAATCTAAATCAGCCCCTGCCATAAATCTCGCAAATAACCTTAACATTTTTTTTCGTAAACAAATGGTTTAACAGTTGCAACTGTGTTTTGTGATGAAACAGAAGAGCTTAATTTAGTTATAAGCTTTTGTATTTTGTTTTTATCTTTATTAGGATCAAGTATCTTAACATTTTTAACCTGTATTTGATAAACTAATCTCAAATAATTTACATCAATTTCTAAAAAATTTTTAAAAATTGAGGATAATTTACTCCTTATATCCTTTGAATCTTTTATTCCCAAAATTTCAGATCCAGTTGCATCACCATTGGTCTGGAAAAAAATTATTTTTCCATCACAAGCACATAGGTAAATTATACCATTGTCATTCATATGCCCACCTTTTTAAAAATTTAATTAATAATTTAATATAAAAACCAAATGATGTCAACAAGATTTTGACTTTTGCAAATAAATCAGATAAACTGAAAGATCAAAAAAAGGTAAAATTTATGTTATCTAAAGAGATACGAAAAAAATTTTTAAAGTATTTTGAATCTCACTCTCATACCATCGTTCCCTCTTCTCCTGTCCTTCCTCATGATGACCCTACTCTTTTATTCACCAATGCAGGTATGAATCAATTTAAAGATATTTTTTTAGGAAAATCAAAAAGAGAATATAATAAAGCTACCTCTTCTCAAAAATGCATAAGAGTAGGAGGCAAACATAATGATTTAGAGAATGTAGGTCATACCTCTCGCCATCTAACATTTTTTGAGATGTTAGGAAATTTTTCATTTGGTGATTATTTTAAAAAAGAAGCTATAGGATTTGCATGGGATGTAGCTACACATATCTTTGATCTTGATCCAGATAAAATTTGGGTATCGGTATATGAAAAAGATGATGAAGCTTTTGCCTTATGGGAAAAATATCTTCCCTCTTCAAAAATAGTTAAATTTGGAGAAAAAGAAAATTTTTGGAGCATGGGTGAAACAGGGCCTTGTGGTCCCTGTACCGAATTGCTATATGATAGAGGAGAAAAATATTCGGATGCATCTTCTCCGATCTACGATACTTCAGGAGAAAGATTTTTAGAATTTTGGAATTTAGTATTTATGCAATTCAACAAAACAGAAAAAGGTTTATCTCCCCTTCCTAAACCCTGTGTAGATACAGGTGCAGGCTTAGAAAGAATTCTCTCTTTAAAAATAGATGTAGATTCAGTATTTTTAACAGATCTATTTCAAAAAATAATATTAGAAACAGAGAAACTAACAAAGATAAAATATGATATAGAAAATAAAGAATTATCTTCAGCTTTTAATGTAATAGCTGATCATATACGAATGTTATCATTCTCTATAGCTGATGGAGTTATCCCTTCAAACATAGATAGAGGATATGTCCTTAGAAAGATTCTTAGAAGAGCTGTGAGATATGGAAAAAGGTTAAACTTAAAAAAACCTTTCCTTGCCAAACTCTTACCTCCTTTAATAGAAACAATGGGAGAGGAATACCCTAACTTAATATCTTCAAAAGATCAAATAGAAGAGATACTTACTCTAGAAGAAGAAAATTTCATAAAAACTTTAGATAAGGGAGGTTCTCTTTTAAATAATATAATAAAATATTCTAAAAAAAAGATATCAGGAGCTGATGCTTTTAAATTAAAAGATACTTATGGTTTCCCAATAGAAGAGATATTATTAATAGCAAAAGATGCTTTATTAGATGTAGATTTAAAAACATTCTATCAGTTAGAAGAAGAAGCTAAAGAGCGTTCAAAAAAAGCTCAAATTAAAAAACATGAATTTTTTGATAAAAATATATTTTCTGATTTTACTAAAATACATTCTCCCTCTCAATTTTTAGGATATGAAAAAGATAAAACAGAATCAAAAATAATAGCTATGTTAAAAGAGAATAAATTTGTAGATGAAATAGAGGAAAAAGATAAAGCTATTTTAATATTAGATAAAACTCCTTTTTATGCAGAGATGGGAGGGCAAGTAGGTGATACAGGCAAAATATATATTGATGAAAATATATTTGAGGTAACCTCAACAATCTCCCCTTATACTGATGTTATAGCTCATATTGGATATGTTAAAAAGGGCAATTTTTTAAAAAATAAAAAAGTATATGCTGAGATAGATTCAGAGAGAAGAAGAAAGATAGAAAACAACCATTCAGCAACGCATCTCTTACATTATGCTTTATCCCAAATTTTAAAGGGACCTATTAATCAATCTGGTTCTTTTGTAGATAGCAAACATCTACGTTTAGATTTTACTTACCATAAAGCTTTAACTACTGAAGAGATAAGAGAGGTAGAAAAAATAGTAAATGGGTCAATTAGAAAAAATTTTATTGTAAAAACATATAATATTCCCTTTTCAGAAGCAGAAAAAGATAAAAAAATAAAACAACTATTCTTTGAAAAATATTCCAATATCGTAAGAGTAGTAGATATGGAAATCAGCAAAGAACTATGTGGAGGATGTCATACCTCTCAACTTGGCAACATAGGTCTTTTTAAAATAGCAAACGAAACCTCCATTTCAAAAGGTAATAGAAGGATAGAAGCATATACTGGAGAAAGGGCAGAAAAATACACATATGAAAAAGAAGATCTTTTATTTTATCTACAAGAAATTTTAAAAACATCAGAAGCAAAATTAGTAGAAAGGATAAATTCTATACTATCTCTAAATAAAACACTCTCTACAGATCTAAAAAGATTAAAAGAAGAAAAATTAAAATTTTTAAAACAAAATCTATTAAACAAAAAAGAAAAAATCGATTCTATATATTTAATAGCAGAAGAAATAGATCTACCTTCTAAAGAGTTGATTCCTTTTATAAAAAAATTATCTCTTAATCTCACTTCCACAGTTATAGCATTAGCAATAAAAGAAGAAAAATATTGTCAAATAGCAATAAAAGTAACAGAAGATCTATTAGATAAAAAAATATTAGCGGATAAATTAGCAACAGATATAGCTCCTATAATTGAAGGTAAAGGAGGAGGAAAGATGGAGATAGCTCAGATTGGAGGAAAGGGTAAGACAAAAATAAATGAAGCTTTCAATAAATTACGAGATATTATTAAATCAAAGTGTTAGAAAAAAGTTATCCATTTCAAGAATTAAAAAAAGAAAGATCTTCTATCTTAATAGATAATGTAGATAACTCTTCTAAAGCACTAATAATAAATTTCATTTTAAAAAACACAAAAAAAGATATTTTAATAATTTCAGGAGGTGTTCGAGAAAAGATATTAATAGATAACCTATCTACTTTTACAAAAGATATATTAGAATTTCCCTCTCTTGAAACCACACCTTGTAATGAAGATATACCTGAAAATGTTGGTAAAAGATTTTATATTTTAAAAAAAATAATAGATAAAAAAAATCCAAAAATCCTTATCTCTTCTCTCTCATCTCTCCTCCAAAAAACTTTTAACAAAAAAAATATAAAAAACTTTTTTTTTATCTTAAAAAAAGGACAAAGTTTATCCTTTTCCAATTTAGAAAAAAGAATTTTAGATTTAGGATATAAAAAAAATTCTTTAGTAGTAGAAAAAGGACATTTTGCAATAAGAGGAGGTATCATAGATCTATTTTCCACTACAGAACCATTTCCATATAGAATAGAATTTTTTTCTAATACTATTGATAATATACGAATATTTGACATAGGAACACAACAAACAATAAAAAAAGTAGATACAGCTACAATATCCACAGCTAAAGAAATAGAAAAAACAAGTTTCTTATTAGACTACTTAAATGATTTTATAATTATCTTTGACAACTTATTAGATATAGAAGATCTATATGTAAAAATAAAAAATAATAAAAATAATCTAGATGAATTTTTAAAAAAAATAAAAAAAAATCAAACTATTTTTATCTCAACAATACCTATAGAAAAACTCTCTCCTATAAAATTATTATCCAGCAAAGGAAACTATTTTAAAAAAATATCTTTTTCTCTCTTTCAAAAAGATTTTATCACAAAAAAATGGATCCATCCTATCTCTTTTTTCCCCTCAGATGATCCTTTTGAAACTCTTAAATATCTACAAAATATAAATATCAAAATATTATTTTTTACAGAAAACAATGATGAAAAGAATTTTATATTAAAATATTTAAAAGAGAAAAATCTTTTCTTAAAAAATGTTTTATTTAAAAAAGGATACCTCTCCTCTGGTTTTATAATCTCCGATCTATCTATAGCTTTTTTCCCTTACACTGAATTTAATCCAAGAAAAAAAATAAAAAGTACAAGAACAGCAACCTTCTATCAACCTTCTTTATCAGAATTTCAAAAGATAGAAAAGGGTGATATAGTAGTTCATTTTCATTGCGGAATTGGAAAATATTTAGGAATAGAAAAAAAGCAAAATAATTTAGGTAAGCAAGAAGAGTTTTTAACAATAGAATATGCAAACAATTCTAAATTATTTATACCACTATCTCAATCTTATCTGATCTCTAAATACATAGGAACCAAAGAAGAAAAACCCATTTTAAACATATTAGGAAGTACAAAATGGCAAAAAACAAAAGAAAAAGCTTTAAAAAATATTGTAGGATACGCAAAAGAGTTACTTAATTTATATGCAATGAGAACTTTAGATAGAGGATTTATCTATCCTAAAGATTCCGAAGAACAAAAAATATTTGAAAACCTCTTTGAATATGATGAAACAACTGATCAGATAAAAGCTATAGAAGAGATAAAAGAAGATATGTATCAAAAAAAACCTATAGAAAGACTTGTATGTGGAGATGTAGGATATGGGAAAACAGAAGTTGCTATGAGAGCTGTTTTCAAAGCTGTCTATGATGGAAAAAAACAGGTAGCTATTTTAGTACCTACCACAATTTTAGCTATACAACATTTTGAAACTTTTTCTGAAAGGATGAAAGAGTTTCCTATAATAATAGAAAAAATATCTCGATTTAATAATCCCTCAAAAAACAAAGAAATATTACAAAAAACAAAAGAGGGAAAAATAGATATTTTAATAGGAACCCATAGAATACTTTCTAAAGATATATTCTTTAAAAATTTAGGTCTAATAATAATAGATGAAGAACAAAGATTTGGAGTTAAAGCAAAAGAACATTTAAAAGTTTTAAAAAAAAATGTTGATTCACTATCTCTTTCTGCTACTCCAATCCCAAGAACTTTATATATGTCTTTAATAAAAGTAAGAGATATATCCACAATAAACACCCCTCCACAAGATAGACTTCCAATAAAAACTATTATCTGTGAAAATGATGATAAAATAATTAAAGATGCAATAATAAGAGAGATAACAAGAGAAGGACAAATATTCTTTGTTCATAACAAAATCGAGAGCATATATAAAAGAAAAGAAGAACTTCAAAGACTACTTCCCAACATAAAAATACTATTAGTTCATGGTAGAATGAAATCTAAAGAGATAGATTTAATATTTCATTCATTTAAAAAGGGAAAAGCAGATCTTTTAATAACAACAACTATCATAGAAAATGGGATAGATATATTTAATTGCAACACTATTTTGATAGATAATGCGGATAAATTTGGTCTATCTGATCTATATCAATTAAGGGGAAGAGTTGGTAGATGGAATAAAACAGCTTACTGTTATCTTTTAATTCCCAAAAATAAAAAGGTCTCTGAAATATCTCAAAAAAGGCTTTCTTCTTTAATAGAATCTTCTTCTCTAGGAAGCGGAATAAAAATAGCAATGAAAGATTTAGAGATAAGAGGATCGGGAGATATTTTAGGAGAACAACAATCTGGACATATTTCAGAAATAGGATTTAACTTATATTTAAAACTTTTAAAGAAAGCTATCGATCATTTAAAAGATAATAAACCGGTAAATCTTATAGAAACAAAATTAGAATTTACCTTACCAGCCTTCATTCCTAACGATTACATATCAGATGGAGAAATAAGATTTGAGATATATCATAGATTAGGAAATGCTCTATCTTCAAAAGATATAGATGAAATAGAAAAAGAGTTAAAAGATAGATTTGGGAATATACCTAAAGAAGTTTCTTATCTTTTATCTCTCTCTAAAATAAAATTACATGCTTCTTCATATAAAATTATCTCTTTAAAATTAAAAAAAATGACTTTACACATACAAAAAGATAAAAAATATCCAGAAACAATAATTCCACTTCCTTACAAAATACAAGAAAATCCTCAAAAATTAAAAGAATACATAATAAAAAATATATAGAACTACTCTAAATCAAAATACAAATAATTTTAAAAAAAATTTGTGACAAATCTGCCCAAAAGGTCTCCTACCAGAAAAAATATATCAAAAATCCAAAAAAAACATAAATTCTAAAAAGGTAAGTAATAATGGGCAGCTCACTTCTCAAGAAACGATATCAGTTATTTATTCAATAAATAATAACTGGCCGACTTTCTTCTCCTTCAGAATTTTCCCAAGTCATATAATAAACTTCTCCTTTTTTAACTCTATGAAGTATATAATTTGAAATAGAATTTGGAAGAGTTACAAGGGGTAATTTACCATCTTGTTTTATTCTTAAAACTTGCCCTTTTTCTATATTTTTATATATATTATAACACTTAGCAAAACATATAGATGGCCATTGAATCTCTTTTACTAATTCTCTTTGAAGCCAAAAATCATTACTCTTCTCCGTTAAAAAAACTTTCATCCATCCTGTTTCTATAAAAAAGTATGCTGCTTGAATAATATTATCACTTCCATTATATAAATTCCAAACACAGATAGGTATGCTCTTTTCCTCATTTATTCTTATTTGAGGAATTGCCATACAAACAAATTGTGCACTATCTGATACATCCATTGGTGTAGACCAATTTTGCCCTCCATCTGTGGAATACGCAGACCGGACAATATTATAACCTACATCATATCTCGTCCAAACGCAGATAGCCATATTTGTTTGAGGGTCTATACCTATTTTTGGTTCTTTGGAATCTGCCCCTATCTGTGATACATCAATTGGCGTAGACCAATTTTGCCCTCCATCTGTAGAATAGGCTGATTGAATAATATAATAACTACCATCATAGCGATACCAAACACATATAGCTCTATTTGTTTGTTCATTTATTGTTATTTGTGATTGATCTGCATCCAGACTTGCAGCTGACACGTCAATTGGTGTAGACCAATTTTGCCCTCCATCTGAAGAATAGGATGATTGAATAATCGAATCACTCCCATTATAGTGAGCCCAAACACATATAGCTCTATTTGTTTGTTCATTCATTGCTATTTGTTGCATCCCTAACCATTGCCATACAGCTGATATACCAGTTGGTGTAGACCAATTTTGTCCTCCATCTGTAGAATAGGATGATTGAACAATATAATCACTTCCATCACGGAGTCTCCAAACACATATAGCTGTATTTGTTTGTTCATTTATTGTTATTTGTGCTTGATCTGCATCTTTCCCTACAGCTGATATACCAGTTGGTGTAGACCAATTTTGCCCTCCATCTGTAGAATAGGATGATCGAATAATATAATCACTTCCACTTTTCTTCCTCCAAACACATATAGCTCTATTTGTTTTTTCATTTATTGCTATTTGTGGTTCTTCGGATACCTCCGCCGATATATCAATTGGTGTAGACCAACTTTGACCTCCATCTGTAGAATAGGATGATTGAATAATCCGAATAGATCCATTATTGCATCTCCAAATACATATAGCTGTATTTGTTTTTTCATTTATTGCTATTTGTGGTTGATCTGCATCATTTGAACTTGCAGCTGACACATCAAGTGTAAACCAATTTTGCCCCCCATCTGTAGAATAAGATGATTGAATATTATAATTAATTCCATCAATGTTACTCCACACACATATAGCTGTATTTGTTTGTCCATTTATAGCTAGTTGAGGCATTAGTCCATCTTGTCCAGTGTTTGATAAATCATTATTAGATGAAATCCAGATATTATCTGTCATAATACCATGAGCTGCTATTGAAAAGAAAATTCCTAACAAATAAAAAAATTTAACCATAACAATTCTTATTAAAAATAATATTAGCAAAAACAAAAAAATTTAATCAAATAAATTTATTCTAGCTCATTTAATTTGAAAGACAGTTCATTTTTTTGTTCTTTTTTTTACAGAAATTATGAGTTTAGCATGTGGTCTAGTTTTTGGGGTCCACTATACTTTCCTAAATTTAAATAAAACCAAGGTTTAGGTTATTTAAGATATTAGTTCTAAAATTCTATTTTCATCTAACATAGACATGCAATCAGCTATCTTACTACCTCCGCATCCATCCAATAAACAGGGTCTACAGTTAACATCATGATATAAAACAGTCGCATTATCATTATTCCAAGGACCCCATATTTTTTCATCTGTAGGCCCAAAAAGTACAATAGTTTTTTTTTTCAAAAAAGATGCAATATGTAAATTAAAAGTATCCAAAGATATCAATAATCTACTTAAATCGATAAGAGCTGCCAACTCTTTTATAGAAGTTTTCCCTGCAAGGTTTAATATATTTTTAGAATCTATTCCCCAAATAATATCTTCAACAATCTTTTTCTCAAAAAGATCTTCTCCTGCAGTAATCACAATTTTTTCATTTTTTTTTAATAATTTTTCTATCAATATTTTCATTTTAGGATAAGATTTAAACCTCCATCTAGTAGTTGGATGAATTAAAATAAATTTTCCTTTTTTAAAATTATTTTGTTCCAATATTTTTTCCATATTCAAATAATCTTTTTTAGGAATATCTAAAAATAATTCTCTATCCTCTTTTTTAGGAAAAATACCTATTCTTCTAATAAAATCTAAATTTTCTTCAACTGCATGTTTAGATTTGTCTCCCTTTTTTACTAGATGAGTATAGATTTTATTTTTTCCTAAAAAACCCTTTTTATCTTTAACACCTATCTTATACCTAGCACCACTTATCCAAGCTAAAATAGCTCCTCTATCACCTTCAGTTAAATTAAAAACAAGATCATATTTCTTTTTTTTAATATTTTTTAAAATTTTTAATTCCTGAACTATTCTATTTAATTTTTTTATCTTTCTATCATAAACTAAGATATCTGAAATATTTGGATTATTTTCTAAAATAGGAAAAGATTCTTTATTGATAAAAGCATCTATCGATGCCTTTGGAAAATTTTTTTTTAAAACATTAAAAGTTGCAGTAGATAATAAAACATCTCCTAAATGTCTTAATTTAATAACCAAAATTCTATTGATATCGATTAAATCAGGATAATTTCCATATTTCATATTTTATTTTTTAGCACTGCTCTCTTCAGTTTCTTGTGATTTAACCTCTGTAACAGCAGCTTTAAGAATCTCTATTTTAGAATTATCTAATGTTCTTAAAACGATCGTATCTTTTTCTACTTTATCTACAATACCTATTATTCCCATAGCAGTCACTTTATCTCCTACTTTCAAAGACTCTCTTTGTGCTTGAGCTGCTTTTCTTCTTTTTTGTTCGGGTCTCCATAAAATAAAATAAAAAAAGACTACCGCCAATAAAATCATTATTAAAGAATTTATATATCCAGTTTTTCTAACGGGAGCCTCTTCAGCAAATAATAAACTAGATAAAAATATAAAAGTCAAAATTTTATTCATAATTGTTCCTCACTTTTTAAAAAGATCTTGCCTGAAAAATATTGCAAAATCAAGTAGTTTTTATAAAAATATTTTTTAGATAAAAATATGCTCTTTTTAAAAAATAAAAAGAGCATATAAAAGATTTATTTTTTCTTTCTTTTAGATTTTTTAGAAGTTTTTTTAGTTTTACCCTTGCAAGGTTTTCTTGCACAAGGTTTTTTCTTAGCTACTTTCTTTTTAGCCATTTTTTTTCCTCCTTTTTTTTCAGCAGCTACAGACTCTTTTCTAAAAATTTTTGATACTTTAGAAAATTTTACAGATCCTGTCCTCACTCTTTGAGAAGCTGCTCTATTTCCTTTTTCTGCTTTCTCTAAATCTTTTTTCATAGAAGAAAGCATTCCATGCATTTTTTTTATTGTCTCTTTTAAAACCATTTTCATAACTCCTTTTATTAAAAAAGCAATAACCTCATATACTTTGAATAGATAATTTTAAAAATATTATTCAAGTTTTTTTTAAAAAAATTTTATCAACAAAAAATATTTTTTAAAAATCATTTTTCAAAAAAATGCTTTCTTAGAAAAAATATTAAATGTAAATTTAAAAAATGATAATATTATTATTTATTATTGCTACCTCTCTTATTCATGGTGTAGAAGTAGGAAATCCCTCTCATCCCCGTTTTTTTAAAAAGGGTATTTTTACTAAAAAAAACTATTTTAAATTCCAAGCAGGTTATCTCTATAGCAACATATATAAAACAAAATACGAAGATGAGATAATAACAGAAACCTCCAAAGATTCTTTTTTTAATTTAAAAATGGATAGTGCAATACTATCCTTTAATTTTAAAAATAGACTAGACATCTATGGCATTTTAGGAAATTCAAGTTTTAATATAGATAGAGAAATTAAAACAGATAAGAGTTTTTCTTGGGGGACGGGGTTAAAATTATTATTTTTTCATAAAAAAAAATTTTTTTTAGCTGTAGATGGAAAATATTTTAAAACAAAACAAAAACTCAATAATTTTTTTATAAACAAAAAAATTTTTACAATAGAATTTTCCCGTTTTGGATTTTTATATGAAGAACTACAAGGTTCTATAGCTATATCTTATAAAATATCTCCCTTCTTCCCTTACATAGGTGCTAGCTATTTATATTCTACTATCACTCCTTATCCAGGAAATAAAGGCCTTATTCGCTATCCTTACCCCAACCAAGACATTATCGACGATTTTATCTGTTCGAAAATAAAAAATAAAAAAAATTTTGGATTAGTTATAGGTGCTGCTATCAATAACAAAAATGGTATTTCAATTAATTTAGAGAGCAGATTTTTTGATCAAAATGCTATAAATGTAAGTGGAGAAATACGATTTTAAATTGTTTTTAAAAGGAATAGTATTTATAAAAATATTTTTTGTATTCAAAAAATTATTTTTCTTGATGGTTTTTATTTAAAAACCATAATATATTGTAAAGGTATTATTTATGTTTAAACCTCTTAAAATTATTTTAGAAATACAAGAGTTGGATATGAAAATGATCCGCCTTATGCTTCTAAAAAAAGAGAGAAAAAAAGAATTAGATCATGTAGAATTTTTAAAAAAAGATTTACAAACCCAACAAGATAATAAGGAAAAAGAAATTTCTCAACTTACAAAAGAGATAGATCTCCTAGAAAATAAAATCCAAGAGATAAAATCACATATAAAGAATTTAGAATCCAAACAAAGTGCTATCAAAAAAGTAGAAGAATTTAATGCTTTAACAAAAGAGATGAGTATAAAAGAAAGAGAAAGGATAACAACAGAACAACAAGCTTCTGATCTTATAGATAAAAAAAATACAGAAGAAGAGCTATTAAATAAGATAAAAGAAAGTTTAACTTCTTCTGAAGAAAGTAGTAAAACAATAGAAGCTGAGATTAAAGCAACAATTAAAAAATTAAATGAAGAGGGCTCAATATTAAAAGAAAAAAGAGATGCAATAGCAAAAGAAGCTGATCCAGAAATTTTAAAAATATATACTCGCCTTTTAAATAACAAAAAAGATAGAGTCGTTGTACCATTAGAAAACAGAGTTTGCGGTGGATGTCATATTGTACTTACAGCACAAGATGAAAATTTAGTAAGAAAAGCAGAAAGATTAGTTTTCTGTGAACATTGTTCTAGAATACTATTTTTACCAGAAAGTGAAGAATTATTAGGAACTGAATTAGCTCCTAAAAAAAGGAGAAGAAAAAAGAGAAATTCTTTATAAAATTTTTAAGGGAAAGTAAGGCAACTGCTTTAAATTTTTTTAAAGAGGAAAGTCTGGACTTCATAGAAGAGGATACCAGTTAACGGCTGGGAGTTTTTTAAAAAACTACGGAAAGTGCAACAGAAAATATACCTAAAGATTTTTTAATCTTTTAAGGATGAAAATAATAGTTTAAAAAAACTATTATCTTTTGAAGAGATTCAAAGTGATGCAAACCCTATCCGAAGCAAGACTGAAAAGGCTTACGTGATCTTCTACATAACAAGCTTAAGCTAGTCGCTTGAGATATTTGATAACAAATATCCTAGACAAATGGTTGCCCAAATATTTAAAAATATTTGACAGAATCCGGCTTACCTACTTTCCCTTTTTTATGCTCTAGGGTGAGTTTTATCATAAACCTTTCTCTTTAATTTCGAAGTTACATGAGTATATATTGTTGTAGTAGATAAACAATTATGTCCCAACAACAACTGAATAGTTTTTAAATCCATACCCCTTTCCAACCAATGGGTAGCTATACTATGTCTTATAATATGGGGTGTTATTTCTGAAGAAAATCCTATTTTTTTTAAATAATATTTAAAATTTCTATCAACCGATCTACAAGAAATTCTTTCTCCTGATCTATTCAAAAAAACAGCTTTTTTATCTTTTTCCTTTTTATTTTTTTTTGTATCTTTTTTTCTATCTTCATGAAATAAATACCTCTTTATCCAATAGATTCCATTATCTGTAATAGGAATCACTCTTTCTTTTTTTCCCTTTCCCTTTATTCTAACCATATTATTCTCAAAATCTATATCTTCTCTATTTAAATAGACTAACTCGGATATTCTAAGAGCTGAACTATATAATATTTCAAAGATAGCTCTATCTCTTAATCCTAAATAGTTGGAAAGATTAGTAGATTCAAAAAAAAGTTTTATCTCTTCACATGATAAAATTTTAGGTAATATTTTTTCTCTTTTAGGACTTTGTATATCTTCCATGGGATTTTTTAAAATAAATTTTCTACTTACTGCAAATTTAAAAAAAGATCTTAAAGAAGATATTTTCCTTAAAATAGTCTTATTTTTTTTATTGTTCTTTCTTAAATAAGAGATATAATCCCTTATAATCCATTTATCTATTTTTTTTATCTTTAGATTTTCAACAAATTTTTTAAAATATTTAAGATCTATCTCATAATTTCTCAGAGTATGAGATGATGCTGATCTAATAAATTGCAAATAATCTAAAAATTCTTTTTTTATCCTTTGAAAATCCATTGTTTTTTTTTCTTCAAAATACTAAACTAATCTTTAAAAAAATAGATTTTTTCACCAGGGGTGCATTTTTGCTGAGAGATACCCTCACAACCTGATATAGATAATACTATCGTAGGGAGAGTGAATAAAGATCAGCATAATACCCCTAAATTTTAGAGGTATTATGTCAAAAAAAAGAGCTTTGATTTCTGGATGTTTAGGAAACATTTTAGACCATTATGATAATGCTATCTTCGGATTTTTAGTGCCCTTTATTGCTCCCTACTTTTTCCCTAATTTTTCCACTATTACCGCCCTCATCCTAACCTATTCTATGTTATCTTTAGGTTTAATCTCTAGACCTATAGGATCTCTTTTTTTTGGATATATTGGAGATACTTTAGGAAGAAAAAAAGCTCTTTTTATAACAATATTAGGAATGTCTATAACAACTTTTTCTATAGGATTGATTCCCACTTATAATAAAATTGGTTTTTTTGCTCCTTTATTATTAGCAACAGGAAAAATAATCCAAGGATTTTTTTCTTCAGGAGAAACTCCTGGAGGAGCAATTTTTGTTTTAGAAAATTGTGAAGAAAACAAAAAAAATTTTTTCAGCAGCTTATATCAAACCTCTTCTATTTTAGGAATATTTCTAGCTTCTTTAGCTATCTCTATGTTCAGCTCTCTCAAGCTTATAGAAAACTATTGGAGATATTTATTTTTCATAGCTGCTATAACTGCTTTTTTAGCATTTTTTATAAGAATAAAAACAGAAGAACCCAAAGAATTTACATTAAACAGATCAAATAAAAAAGAAAAGCCTTTAAAAACCATTTTTCAAAATATATCGATAATAACACCTTTATTATTTATTATAGGATTTAGTTATTCTCTCTATATCACAGCTATAATACTGTTTAATAGCTACCTTCCTTTGATAACAAATATAACCTTAACATCTTCTATGAATTTAAATACCCATCTACTCTTTTTCGATATTATTTGTCTTCCTCTTTTTGGAATATTGATGCAAAAATTTAAAAAAGAAAAAATGATGATCTCTTCGATACTTTCTATGATAATCTTTACTCCTTTTCTTTTTTTTAATCTAAAAAATGGATCTCTTTTTCAAATAATAATGATAAGAACTTTTTTTATTCTAATAGGTGCTTCTTTTTCTGCTTCTATCCACAGTGTTATTCAAGAAAAAATCCATCCTAAAATGCGATATCAAATAGTTGCATTAAGTTTTGCTATAGGATCACAAGCTATTGGAAAACCCACAGCATTTATCTCTCTTTGGATTTTAAAAAAGACAGGGTTAATACTCTCTTTCTATTTTTATCTTCTCCCAATCTCTATATTAGCTCTTTTCTCAATATATAAACTTTCAAAAAAAGAAAAAATTGAATATAAAACAATTTAAAAAGATTCTTTTTGAAAAAAATAAATTTTTTTTCTGAACATACAAAAACTTCCAAAAAGAGAGATAGCTCCAGAGATAAACAATAGTATTATAGGTCCTATTATCTCACAAAGAACTCCTCCTAAAAGAGGTGCTATAAGTCCTCTTATTCCTACCATAGAAACATTCATCCTTGTAAACTTAGAACTATCTTCATCTTTTGCAAATAAGGTCCCCGACAAATTCCAAATAAGATGACTTCCTCCTTGTGTTATTCCATAAAATAAAAAAGCTATGTAAAACCATATCTTTGAAAATAAAGCAAAAAATATACAAAGTGGAAATAGTGCAAATCCTATACACACATACCCTGTTAAAAAATTAACAGAAAATCTATTCATTAACTTAGCCCAAAGAGGTGAAAAAAACACAAATCCTAATCCCATAAATATATATCTTCCTATAGTCATATCTGTATGAGAAAGGCTTAAATTATCCACATAAAATAAAGCTAATGCTGGCATTGCTAACATAATTCCAAAACCACTAAAAAAAGTACCTATCTGAAATTTTAAAAAATCTTTTCTCTTTTTTAATAAGTCAAACCCTTCTTTCCATGGTTTTATTATTCCAACCTTTTTTTTATCATCAAAATTTTTTACAATATTTTCCCCAAAAATAGGAGCTTTAAATTGAAAAAAAACGCCTACCAATCCAAAAATAGTACTAACAACAAATATAGTTTTCCAGCCGCTAACATGAGAATCTAAAAAACTTCCAATCAGTAAAGCTATCAATACCCCTTCAGCATATGCTAAAACAGATCCTAAAGAAAAAAATTTCTGTCTTGTATTTTTATCTAAATTTAATTTTAAAATCTCCATCCATGCAGGTATAGAAGCTCTTGAAAAAAGCATATACATAGCTGAAGCAAAAATCATATACCAGATATTTTTAAAAAAGGGAAAAAATAAAAAGGGAATTCTTGCTAAAATTCCTCCAATAACTACATTATATTTTAATCCTTCTTTTGTTCTAATAATTTTAGAACTCCAATAAAAAGACAAAACTGCGACAGCTGGTTTCATCATTGTAAATAAAGATATTTGAAAAGCTGAAGCTAACAAATCCTTTCTTAAAATAAATGGCATCAGTCCAAAAAAAGCCACAAAAATTTCATTAAAAATGTTAAACGATAAAATAGAATTTCTTGTCTTTTGAAAAATATCAGTAGGATAAGATAATTTATCTGTCATAAATTGCTATTATAGCATCTACAATAATCAAAAATAACAAAAACTTTTTATATAAAATTTTATTCATCTTTAACTTTGAGTTTTTAAAAAGAACTATATTTAAAAATTTTTTAACTAAAATTTTATAAAAAAAATTTTTAAAAAAATAATCTTTCTACTAACAAATGTTTTTAAAACTATTTTTATAAAAAATTTTCTTAAACTCTTAATTTCAAAAAAAACTTTTTGATAATAGCCCTTTTGCATAACTAAAAATTTTACTTTATAATGCTGCATAATCAAAAAATTATAGGAACATTTATGAGTAACATCTCAATTTTACTTGAAAGCCATATGCTTTAATTTGATTAAAGCATCAAATATGGTTCAAATAACATGATAAAAATCATCAAAAACAAAATTACTGTTTCAAAGTTTTATAAAAATAGCATTCAAAGTTCTTAAAAAGGGGTTCAAAAATTTTATTTATACATCAAAAATAAAATTTCTTTAATCGTGCGGAGACCTTTAAAAATGTAAGCGATAAAATTTTATAATGCCTTTGTTTTTAGTCGGTTATAAAATTAATTGTCAAAAAACCTCGGAAGTCAGGATAAAAAGAAAAAAATCAAAAGAATCTTAACAAAAAAAATAAAAAATTTTAATAAAAACCTTTCCTCTTAAGAAGTTATGAATGAAAATGTTATAGGATTTATTAAAAGATTTAAAATTATCGGTGACAGATACAGAAATAGAAGAAAAAGATTTGGATTAAGATTTAATCTTATAGCTGATT
>LJUH01000028.1 GCA_001303765.1 Chlamydiae bacterium SM23_39 | reverse complement strand
CCATGTACTGAAATTAATAATTCTCTCTCTCTTTTTGTTAAAAATCCTTTCCCTGGGTGTTTCATAAACTTGTTTTTTATGTTTAAAAACTTTTTTACAAAAATTAAAAATAAATATAAAGAAAATTTTTAAATTTTTTGAAAATTCCCATTTTTAAGTAGCATTAGTATATATTCAAAAATTTAAAAAAAATAATATCTTTTTAATTTTTTATAAATTTTATGACACATTATTTAAAGCAATAATAGCCACTTTAAATTTTTTTATTTAATCTGAATTTGTAAAAAAAAAAAAACACCAACAATTGCTATACATGCTAATGATACAATTCCTAAGCTACTTAATGCTATAACAGTTTTCTTGTTTCTTGCAATGCATCCTATTAAGTCATTTTTTTCATCAAGACTTTCTATGACATACCTATTTTTTCTTTCTTGCATTTCTTCTATAACTTCTTGATAAACCTTTGTTATAATATTTATGTTGTAACGGTTTTGAAATTTTTCTATCATTTCTTGTTTCCAACATGTTGTCATAGCTGGAAAATTTATATATTTATTGTAAATATGGTGGTTTAACAAAAGATCTGCTCTCCGTTTCTTGCCTCCTTCAAAAAAGGGAAGAAGAGAGTTATCGCCTTTTGGTTGTCCTTTTTTAAAATCCTGCAATTCTTTTTCTTCAATAGGATTATCAAACCATTTAACCATTTCGTTTTTTAAACTAGATTTTCCTTCAATTGCCATATTGTTCCCTTTCACTCCTTTTGTTTTTTTTTAAAAAGTTTTAATAAATCTTTTGTAAAGGATTGCTCATTTCTTAATATTTTCATTGCAGCATCTTGTTGTTTTTTAGTAATGAATCCATCTTCTTTTAAATCAAGCACATTATACATCAATTCTCTAATTGCAACTTTTCTAGATTCTGTAAATTCTTTTAAAGCTTGATCTATAACAATTGCTATATTTCTTTCAAATAATTCAGTTGCATATTTATTTAATTTCTTTATTAGCCTTGGAAAATATGTAAAATCGTAGCGCAATTTATTTGGATCCATATGCCCTTCTCTATTAGGAGAATTATCTCCATTAGGCTTACGATTAAGCCATCTCTTTATATAGGCACTTTCATAAACAGCTTCGTGTTTTGGATATTTCACGGGATTTTCAATTAAATCTTTAGATAGAGGACACATAAATTCTTTAAAATCATCAGAATGATTTTTTAAAAATTCTTTATATTCATTAATTACTCTTTTACTTTCTTGTGTATAGTAAAGTTTGTATTCCTCAGATTTTTTTACATGTATTTTAGTTGCAAATTTAACAAGAACTCCAACTCCAGCTCCTCCCACAAATAATCCTGTTGCTCCCCCTACAACAATCCCAACTCCAAATCCAGGCAACCCACCTATTAAACCACCAGCTGCACCGCCAACTGCTCCCCCTACAACAATCCCAGCTACAGCTCCTACTGTAAATCCAACAGCCAAAATTTTGTATAATCTAAAATAATCATGATTTTTCTTTAGATACTCATCAACTTTATTTGCTCCTTTTAACAAAAAAAAATCTTTTTCTTTCATTAATTTTCGTTGAGAACCCGATAAAGGAACTATGTCTAAAGCATCCACTAATTCTTCTTTAAAAGATATATTTTTAGAATTTTCCTCAAGTGAAATTTCCTCAAAATCGTCATGAGTAATAGTAGATGTTCCTGAATTTATACAATTAGTAGTAATCATCTTACGCCTCTTTTGATTACAAAAAAATTAATTATAACATATCTAAAATTTATATCAAATATTTTTTCACAAAATGTCAGCCCAAAGTTAAAATGGAACCTTTTTGATAACTAAGATTTATAGTTATACAAGGTTTTATTAAAAATAAAAAAATAATAACTATCCCTACCTAGATAGGGAGCGCGCAAAAAAATTACCTAGGCTAGGATTTCAACTAAATTTATCAAATATTATTTTTTATTTTAAACTTTTTTTACTCTGATAGTTTGACTCATATCAGCTGCTTTTTTTTGAGTTATGTTTTTGTTTATCAAAAGTTGCATAACATGAAGTCTATAAGCTTCTTTTTGACTCATATATAAATTCTCCAAAGTTTGAAACCTCCATACTAAAATTTTTAGTTTTAGGTATCATTACAACTTTGGAAAAAGGTGTCATTATAATTTTGGATTTACATTTATCTAAATTTTTGTTGAATATATAAATAATTTTTTATATCTTTTTGTTATGCCAAAAATATCATTTAGTTCTGAAATAATAGATTTAATCAAAGCTATTATTGAAGATTTTCAGAGTTATAAAAATAAAGATTCTATGTGTTTTTATAAGGAGAATATAGGTGAATTAAGGGAAAAAATTGAAGAACAATTTGTTAAGAATATAAAAAATAAAATAAAGGTTAATGAAAATAAATTAAGAGAAAAGTTTTTTAAGTCGCCTAAAAAAATAGATATTTGGGAAAGTGATGAAAAAATTCAAAAATTAGTAAAGGAACTTATAAATGTATATTTAAATAATGGATATCTTGAAAAAGCAATTGAGACAGCAAAAGCAATTCCTTATGATTGGGTTAAATCTTGGATGTTTAAAAATATTGTAAAAGAACGTGCGACAAAAGGGAAACTAAAAGAAGCTAAAAATATGTTAAATCATATTTCTGATAAAGATGCAAAATTTTCAGCAATGAAAATAATTTTGCAAAAACATTTAAAACAAAAAGATTTTAAAGAAGCAGTAGAATTTGCAAAAAAATTTTCTGGTGATTCTTGTAGATCTGATGCCTTTAAAATGATTTCAGAAAAATATGCAGAGAAAGGGGATTTTGAAAAAGCAGAAGCATTATTAAAAAATATTTTGGACGAAAAAAAGAAGGGTTCTGCATTGAAATATATTGGAATAGAACATGCAAAAAGAGGGAACTTAGATAAAGTAGAAGAAATAAAAAATATTTTAATAGAACTAGGCATTGCTTTTCCAATAAAGAAAGTTCTAATATTATATGCTAGAAATGGGTGGCTTGATAAAGCAGAAAAAATGCTACCAGAAGTAAATAAAAAAGATAAACTAGAAAGTTTAAAAGAAATTATAATGGGATATGCAAGACAAGGAGACTTGAAGTCTGTATTTAATATGGCAGACAGAAAGGATAATTTGTGGAGATCAGATTTATTTAAGAAAATTGCAGAGGATTTTATTCAAAAAAAGATGTTTAAGAAAGCCAAAAAGGTAATAAATAAGATACCTAATGAAGAGATTAAAAAATATCTGTTTGAAGTTCTTAATGAAAATAATCAAAAAAAAAGATGTAAATTGTTTTAATTTGATTTCAAATTTTTTTAGCGTCTAGGTAAGATCTTAATATAATTGTTGCAGCTATAGGATCAACTTTTCTCTTTCTTTTTTTTCTGGGTATTTTTTGTTCTTTTAATATTTTTTCTGCTTCAGAAGAGGTTAATCTTTCATCCCAAAGGATTATTGGAATATTTAATTTTTTTGATAAGATAGCTTTTAATTTTGTTACTTCTTTAGACATTTCTGATTCTTTTCCAGATAAAAATAGAGGATTACCTAAAACTATCTCCTTAATGTTCTCGATATATGGATTTAAAGAATTTATTATATTATTTGAACTCTCTTCTAAATTTTTCCCTGTATCTATAGTTTTGTAGGGAAGAGCTATTTTTCCATCAGGAGAAGTGATAGATATTCCTATCCTTTTTTTACCATAATCTATTGCTGCTATCCTTTTTTTTTGCATTCTAATGCCTTTTTTATAAAAAAATTAAAAAGAGGATGAGGAGATAAAGGTTTAGATTTGAATTCAGGATGAAATTGCACTCCAAACATGCATGGATGGTTTTTTATCTCAACGATTTCACAGAGAGTTTTGTTTTTTAAAATACCAGAAAAAATAATATCTTTTTCTTCAAATAGTTTTTTATATTCGTTGTTAAATTCATATCTATGCCTATGTCTTTCTGATATTTCATTTGTTTGATATATTTTTGCTATTTTTGTTTTCTTTTTTAAAGAACAGATATATGCACCTAAACGCATTGTTCCACCTAAATTTTCTATTTTTTTTTGTTCTATCATTAGAGATATTACAGGATATTTTGTTTTTGGATCCATTTCAGTGGAATTGGCTTTTTTTAGTTTTAAGATGTTTCTTGCAAATTCTACTATTAATGCTTGCATTCCTAGACATATTCCAAAAAAAGGTATTTTTTTTTCTCTAGCGTATTTACATGCTAGAATCTTACCCTCCCAACCTCTTTTTCCAAATCCTCCAGGAATTAAAATGCCATGCACTTGTTTTAAATTTTTAAGATTAGCTAATTTATCTGATTCTATTTTTTTTATATCTATATCTAAATAATTGTGATATGCTGTATGTAAAAGAGCTTCATATATAGATTTATATGCATCGCGATAATTTAAATATTTTCCAACTATTGCAATCTTTATCTTTTCTTTAGGATTTTTTATTTTTTGTACAAAAGATTTCCATTCAGTAAGATTAGTTGATCTATATTTTATTTTGAAAAAGTGACAAATCTTTTTATCTATTCCTTGCTTATGAAATTCTAGGGGAACTTCATAGATACTTTTTTTTACATCTTTTGCTTCTATCACATTTTCTTTTTTTACGTTGCAGAAAAGAGATATTTTAGATTTAATATCATCAGATAATTGTTTTTCGCACCGACAAAGTATTATCTCAGGAATTATACCTATCCCTCTTAATATTTGGGTTGACTGTTGGGTAGGTTTTGTTTTAAATTCTAATGCTGATTTTATGAATGGGACATAAGTTAGATGTATATTTATTGAGTTATTATTTTCTAATTTAAATTGCCTTATAGCTTCTAAGAAAGGAAGTGATTCTATATCGCCAACAGTTCCTCCAACTTCTATAAAAATGAAATCTACTTTTTTTTGTTTGCTAGCTAATAAAATTCTTTTTTTTATCTCATCAGTTATATGGGGAATTACTTGAACAGTTTTTCCTAGATAATCTCCTTTTCTCTCTTTTTTTATGACTTCATGGTAAATTTGACCGGAAGTAGCATTTGAAAGTTTAGAAAGAAAGGTATTGGTGAATCTATAATAATGGCCTAAATCTAAATCTGTTTCAGCTCCATCATCTGTTACATAGATCTCTCCATGTTGAAAGGGATTCATAGTTCCAGGATCTATATTTAGGTAGGGATCTAATTTTAACATGCCAATTTTAAAATTTTGAGATTCTAGAAGGTTAGCTATAGATGCTGCAGCTAATCCTTTCCCTAAGGAAGATAAAACTCCACCGGTTATAAATATATATTTTGTTGGCATAAAAATTTTTCAACTTTTTTAATGTCTTCTTTAGTATCGATACTTAATGGATTTTCTTCAACTATAGATACTTTTATTTTATATCCATGTTCCAATATTTTTAATTGCTCTAAATCCTCTAATTTTTGAAGAGGGGTTTCTTTTAAAAAGGGTAAAATTTTTAATAAGAAATTTTTTTTATAAGCATATATTCCAATATGGTGAAAATAGGTTTTATTTTTAAAGTTTTTTAAAAAAGGAATAGGAGAACGGCTAAAGTAAAGAGCATTGTAAAAATTGTCAAAAACAACTTTTAC
This sequence comes from Chlamydiae bacterium SM23_39, assembly GCA_001303765.1. GTDB lineage: Bacteria > Chlamydiota > Chlamydiia > Chlamydiales > SM23-39 > SM23-39. The sequence continues at coordinate 11,817 of LJUH01000028.1, read as the reverse complement.
TATATTTTTAGAATTGATCTCTTTTTTATTTTTAATAATAGCTGCGCAGGTAGAAATTTTTGTTTTTTCATCTAATATATCTACTGCTTTTTTAATAATTGTAGGTGAAATGCAGGGAAGATCTCCCTGAATATTTATTATAATATCAGCTTTTTTAAGATTTTTGTTTTTATTTAAAGCTTCTATTATTCTTTCAGTTCCATTTTTACATTTTGAAGATGTCATAATTATTTTATTTGTGAATTTTTTTGCATGAGAATATATTTTTATATGATCGGTAGCTATATATATATCATCTAAAAAAGAACATAGTTTAACTCTTTCAAAAGTTCTTTGAAGCAGTGTTTTTTTTAAAATTTTTATAAGAGGTTTTATTGAAAGACGTTTTGATCCATATCTAGCAGGAATGACAGCTATTATTTTTTTGTTTTTCATAAATTAATATTATTGTATTTTTAAAAAATATTGAATTAATTTTTATAAAAAATAGGTAAAAAAATGAGTTTACAGGCTTTGAGGAAAGAATATATACCCAATATACCTTGTGAGATATCAGATATAAACATTACAGTTCAAGAGTCTTCTTTAGTTAAAGTTGATAAGAAGATAGAGAATATTTTTGAAAAAACATCTAAATCACCTCTTTTATCTTTTATAAGTGGAAAAGGTAAAAAAGCTAATTTTTTAAAGGTAGGAGTACTTTTTTCGGGAGGCCCTGCACCTGGTGGACATAATGTGATAGCAGGAGTCTTTGATTCTTTGAAAAAGATAGATAATAGATCACAATTATATGGGTTTTTAAATGGACCAGATGGGATTTTAAAAAATAAATATATTGTTATTACAAAAGAGCTTATCGATAATTATCGTAATTGTGGAGGCTTTGATCTTATAGGATCTAGTAGAACTAAGATAGAGACGGAAGAACAGTTTAAACAAGCATTGAATAATGTAAAAAGCTTAGATTTAGATGGGTTGATTATTATAGGAGGGGATGATTCAAATACAAATGCGCTTTATTTAGCAGAATTTTTTTTAAAAGAAAATTTTAAAACAAAAGTAGTTGGGGTCCCTAAAACAATAGATGGAGATTTGAAAAATGAGTATATTTTAATATCTTTTGGATTTGATACTGCATGTAAAGTATATTCAGAGATGATAGGTAATTTAGCTAGAGATGCTATGTCTTCTAAAAAATATTATCATTTTATAAAGCTTATGGGAAGATCAGCTTCGCATATAGCTTTAGAATGTGCTTTAAAAACGCAACCCAATTTTGTATTAATAGGAGAAGAGATATTTAAGGGAAAAAAGGGATTGGATCAGATAGTAAAAGATATTGCAGAGATGGTTATAAAAAGAGCAAAACAAAATAAAAATTATGGGATCATACTTATACCGGAGGGTATTATAGAGTTTATTTATGAGATCAAGATGCTTATTGGAGAATTGAATAAAATTTTATCTAGTTATGAAAAAAAATTTAAAAGCTTTGAGGATAAAGAGAAAATAGATTTTGTTTTATCTAAATTATCTAACTCTTCTAAAAAATCTTTTTTATATTTACCAAAAGATATTCAGAAACAACTTCTTTTAAAAAGAGATCCTCATGGTAATGTTCAAGTTTCTCAAATAGAAACAGAGAAATTATTGATTGATAAAGTTAAAGAAGAATTAAAAAATAAAAAAGATATTAAATTTAATCCAATAGCCCATTTTTTTGGATATGAAGGAAGAGCTTCCTTTCCATCTAATTTTGATGCTAATTATTGTTATGCTCTCGGATTTGTAGCTTCTTCTATTTTGAAAGAGGGATATACTGGATATATCTGCGCTATCTCTAATTTAAATAAATCTGTCAATGAGTGGAGAGGTAAAGCTATACCTTTGGCATCTATGATGAATATGGAGATAAGGAAAGGCAAGGAGAAAGCTGTTATAAAAAAAGCTTTGGTAGATTTAAAAGGAAAACCATTTGAAATGTTTGTATCCTTAAGAGATAAATGGATTATAGAAGATAATTATAAGTATCCTGGCCCTATTCAGTTTTTTGGAGATAAAAAATTAACAGATAGTTGTCCTATTATAATCAAATAGTTTTTATGTTAAAAAGTTTAAAAGAAATAGTTTTTGGGAGGTTTGTATATTTAGAAGAGAGTTATCGATATCTTAAAAAGGGAAAGGGTAGGAAAAATATACTTATAAAAATAAAGGATAAAATAGAAAACTTTTCATGTGAGAGATTTGAGAAATTTTTTGATGTGGAATATTTATCAAATCTATATTTTAAAGATATTAAGATATTGAGAAAAGCTGTTTTAAAATGTAAAAAAGCTATTAGGATGGGGTATATAGCAGAAAAAGAGATCTGGTTGGGAACCTATTATTCAGAAGAGATAGAACAAGGAGATACTTCTAAAGTATATATAAAATGGATAGATCCTTATAAAGAATATGGTTTATTTGCTTTAGAAGAGTTGAGAGAAGATTGTTTTATTGGAGAGTATACAGGATTAGTAAGAAGACATAAGAGTAGATTAGATAAAAAAAATGGATACTGTTTTGAATATCAAATTGGATATAAGTCTCCTTTCACTATAGATGCTAAATATTGTGGAAATTATTTAAGATTTATAAATCACAGCTATAAACCTAATCTATCACTTTTCCCTGCATATTATAGAGGAATTATACATATAATAATGAAGACAAATAGATCTGTAAAAAAAGATGAGGAATTAACTTATGACTATGGTCCTAATTATTGGAAAAAAAGAGAAGATCCTATTTCACTTTAGAAAATATGTTAGAGAGAAAAAATCTTACAAAAAGGCTGTTTTTTTAGAAAAATCCTCTAATATTTCAAAATAATATTCTTTTGAGATTTTTTGTTTTTCATCTTTACTTTTTCCTTTTAAATTATTTAAAAATTTTATACAATCTAATGTTGAAGTAATAAAATTTTTAAGGTCATATTTTTTTGCTATAGATATTGTTATATTTTTAATCTTTTCTTTAGTTTTAAAAGAATCATATTTAAAAAACTTATAAAATTCATGAGATAATTCAGTAAGGAGTGGAAGGTTTTCATATAATTTTTTTTTAGATTTTAAGAATTCATCTATGTTTTTGTACAATAAAGATGTATGTATAGGTGCTTTTTCAATATTTTTTGTTATGTCAGTTATTTTAGTTTTTAAATTTTCCGGAAGCTTAATTTTAAAATCATCTTCTAAAGATTGTATTATTGTTTTTTCTGTATCTATATTATGTAACTTTTTTAACATCAAGGCATAATTATCCTGTAACTTTTTTTGAGGATTAACTGTTTCATGGAATATTTTATTAACAATTGATAAAATATTTAAAGCATCTATAATTTTTTCGCTTGCTATTGAATAAGCTCCTCCTTCGTATTCTAATAAAATATTCTTCAAAGGTATTATTTTTTGTATTTTTTGATAAATTATTTTTGGTAAATCATTTTTCTCAATATCTTTTTTAAAAACAAGTTGAATTATTTCATGCTTTTTTATTTTTTCAATCTCTCTTTTTTTTAAATATTTAAGGCTTATGTTTAGCTTTTTACTTAAAATAAGAGCACCATTTAATAGAAATTCTAAAATATTAGTCATTGGTCCCTGATCTGTACAAAAATATTTTAGTATTTCTTTGTCTGGATGAAGAGATTTATTTTGATTATTGATTTGTGATGTCATTAATTTCTCTATATTAAAAATAAAGGATTTTTTAAAGTAAATTTGGCAATTTTAATGATACATGTAAAATTTTTTTTTGACACTATTTTTCTCAAGCTTTTTAGAAAGGATACGAAAATAGTCTTATGAAAAAAACTATTGGAAATTACAAATAATAGCGAAAATTGTGTATATTTAAGGAGATTAAAGATGAAAGTAAATTATAAAAAAGATTTAATAATGGGTAAAAGTACTATAAGAGAAGTATTGAAACATCGAACAAATATTTTAAAAAAAATATTTACTTGTAGTAAAGATGATAGTTTAATAAAAGATATTTTAAAAAAAAATATAAGAATTGAATATCTATCTAAAAATAAATTGGAACATTTAGTAGGATCTGTTTCTCATCAATCTTTTGTTGGAGAGATAGAAAAAAGAAAATATTTGGATATAAAAGAATGCAAGAATTTTAAAACTATTGTTATGTTAGATAATATTTGTGATCCGCATAATATGGGAGCAATTTTAAGAGCAGCTGAGTGTTTTAAAGTAGATTGTGTGGTATTTTCAAAAAATAGAGGAGTAGATATAACCCCTACAGTATCTAAAGTGAGTTGTGGAGCTTCAGAGTTAGTTAGTTTAGTAAAAATATCTAATTTACAAGATGGCATAAGTAAGTTTAAAAAAATGGGATTTACAATACTTGCAGCGTCTAATGAAGAAAAAAGTATGGATATTACTAAGATGGATTTTTTTGAGAAATTTGTTGTTATTTTAGGTTCGGAGGAAAGAGGAATAAAAAGTTTGTATAAAAAATTAGCGGATTTTTTGGTTAAAATACCACTTTTAGGAAAAATAGATTCGTTAAATGTATCTCAAGCAGCAGCAGTTATTTTATATTTTTTAAATAATAGGCCATGTTAAGCTTATAGTGCTTTGTCCTTTTAAAATAAAAAAACTTTCTAATTGTGATTCTATGTTTTTACCAGTGTTTATTATTTCTGAAAGAGCTTCAAATGTGTCAGCTGCATCTAGTTCATCTATCAAATAATCAATTTTATTATATAAATTGCTATTTGGATCCATCATTCCATTTTCTACTAGATTGTTATAATTTATTTTTAAAATATATATGTTATTTAAAATGTTTTCTTTTAAATTTAAAAATTTTTCATCCATTTTTTTATCTTTTTCTTATGATATTTATAATATATCGATATAAATAAAAAATAAAATTTTTCATTTTTAAATCATTAGAAGAGATTCTGTAGGTTATTTTATTTAAATTTTTCCAACCAATATTGAAAGTATTCCCAATTCTCATTATATATCTATAATTTTTTTTTGTTAGTTTATGTATTTTTTTATTAAATTTTCCAAAGGGATAGATGAATATAGATATATTTTTTTTTATTTTTTCTTCTAATATTTTTTTAGATAATAAGATCTCTTTTTCTATATTATTTGTAGTGATAAGATTGCTGTGAGAATAAGAATGGGAAGCTATTTCAACATATCCGCTATCAGACATTTTTTTTATTTCTTTCCAAGAGCAAAAAGCATTTTTATTAATTTTTTCAAAAGAACTGGATACTAATCTTTCTTTAATAGTTTTTTTAGATTTTTCTAAAATATATTTTGTTGGAATTGATAATACTGCTTTTATTTTATATTTTTTTAATAAAGGAAACACTAAATGGTAAAAATCAAAATAAGCATCATCGAAAGTTATACAGATGTTTAATTTAAAAATTTTTAATTTTTCTCCTGGAATGACGATATTATATTTTTTTTTAAAAGATAAAAACTGTTTTTCTAATATTTTTAATGGAATAGAATATTTTCCTTTCCCAATTTTATGGTATAAAAATACTAAAACCATCTTTCTGCTATTTTTAGATATTTATAAAATGCTGTATTGGAGTTATAAATAGATATAATTAAACCCTCCTTACCTGAAAATATTCCTCTTTTGATAAAATAACTTTTAAAAAAAGAAAAAAGACTATGGATAATAGCTTTATTTATAGAAGATTTTTTATAGATGTTTTCTTCTGCAAATAAGGAGGAGTATTTTTCTATTTTTTTGATAAAGTCTGAAATAGAATTAAAAGGAAAATGGTGAATAGGATTTTTTAATTTTTTAATTTGTAAATTTTTATAAATTACTCCTTCATGAACTAGAGAATTATCGAATTTTGTCGTTTTTTTGTTATATAACCGGATATGTCTTTTATTATGCCATCCACAGCATTTTATCAATTTTTTATTATAAAAATTAAAAAAAGGGATTGAATATACTATATTTTCATTTAGTTCTATATTTTGAAGCTCTTTTAATAGATTTTCTGTTATTATCTCATCACTATCTAATGCTAATATCCAATCATTTTTTGTTTTATTTGCAGCTTCATTTCTTAAAAGTCCAAATCCTTTAAACTCTGATTTAAATATTTTGGTATTTTTAAAATTTATTGCTATTTGAAGAGTTTTATCTGATGAGCCTGTGTCGAGTATAATAATTTCTTCAAAAGATTTAATAGAATTTAAAGTATTTTTTATTGTTTTTTCACTATTCTTGGTTAAGATAACTGGAGTAATCATAATGAAAAAGATATATTAAAATTGAGCAAAAATCAAAGCTTTTGTTATTATGACTCCTATCATGATAAAAAATTTTAAAAAAATATATGATCCTATACATGGTTTTATAAAATTTGATGATAATGAAAAACAGTTGATTAATTCTTTTCCATTTCAGCGTCTCCATTATATACATCAATTAGGGGGGGCTTATTTAGTTTTTCCAGGAGCTGTTCATTCCCGTTTTGAACATTCATTAGGTGTGATGGATATTGCAACAAGAGTATATGATAAGATATGTGAAAATATCAGGCCTGATCTTTTTGATTTAATTCCTAGAAAAAGATCTTTTGAATATCTTTATTGGAAAAAAATTTTAAGATTAGCAGCATTATGCCATGATTTAGGACATCTGCCTTTTTCTCATGTAGCGGAAAAAGATCTTTTAGGAGAATTGGGTCATGAAGAGTGGACTTTTAAAATTATTAAAAGTTCTTATTTGAAAGAAATATTTGAAAATATACAAAAAGATCCGATTTTTCAAGGAAATGATATTGTTAAAGATATTATTAAAGTATCTATAGGGGAAAAAGCTTTAAAAAAGATTGATGTAAAAGAAAATTATCAATTTTCATGTTGGGATAAGATTCTTTATCAAATTATTGCAGGAGATTTTTTTGGGGTGGATAGAATAGATTATTTACTTAGAGATTCTAAATTTACGGGAGTAGGATATGGTTTTTTTGATTATCTTCAACTTATAGAAATGATTAGAGTATTGCCAAAAAATTCTAAAGATTTTGAGTTGGGAATAGATGAAAAGGGTATTGAATCATGTGAAGCGTTGATAGTAGCAAGATATTTTATGTATAAAAGAGTTTATCAAAATCCTACAGTTCTTGCTTATAATTTTCATATAAAAAGGTTTATTAAAAAAATTAATAAAAAAAAGAATTTTTTGAAAGATATTGATAGTTATTTAATGGTAAATGATGCTGATATTATTTCTGATATGAATATAGCTTTGAGAGATGTAAAAAATTTAGGATATAAAGATGCAATAAATATTATACTTAGAAAAAAAAGATTTAGAGCTGTTCCTATTAGTTTTAATGTTTTAGAAAAAGATCTGGTTGAGTTTAAAAGGATGAATAGTCTTAAAGATTTTGAAATGGAATGGGAAATAAATAAAAAAAAAGAGATCGAAATCTCTTTCCCTGTTTTAAAAAAATTAGCTATTTGTAAAGCAAAGGATTGTTCATTTTTACTTTCAAAAATGGCCTATTCTCAAAATAATTGGGTATATATTATTCCTGAATATGAGGTTATTTTGTCTCAATTTTTAAAATTGTAATGTTTAATAATAATATAAAGAAAAAAAAATTTTTATTTTTTTCTATAATTTATATATTTTTAATCTCATTTGAATATAGCTTTATAAGACCTGCTAGCACATCTATTTTTATTCATAATTTTAAATCAGAATCCTTACCTTATGCTTGGATTGCAATGATTCCTTTAAATTTTTTTGTGATATATGGATATAACTATTTTTTACCTAAAATAGGATCTTTTAGATTATTTTTTTTATTATCTTTGATGACTATTTTTGTTAATACTACTTCTGTGTTTTATAATGGTAGGTTTGTTTTTTTTCAATTTATCTGGAAGGAGATATATATTTTGTTGATGTTGAAACAGATATGGTCTTTAATTCATTCTTCTATAGATTTTAAAAATGCTAAATATATTTATGGGATTTTATTTGCAACTGGAGGAATAGGAGGTTTATTGGGAGGAGTGGTTCCAGGATTTTTTGCTTCAAATTTGGGATCTAGCAGACTTTTTTTTGTAACTTTACCTATTTATTCCTTGCTTATTTTAATCTATTTTAAAGCTTATTATTATAGCAATATTTTTGAAAAAAAAGAGAATTTTGATAAAAATATAAAAGGATATTTTTTTACTTTAAAAAATTCTAAATATCTTATTTTTTTGCTTCTAATAGTTCTTTTTATGCAGATGTCTGTTACACTTATCGATTATCAATTTAACTTTTTTTTAGAAAAAAATATCTTAAATGTAGATCTTAGGACTGAATATATTGGTAAGTTGACATGTATTATTCATTCCATAACCATCTTTTTACAGCTAATAGGTAGTTTTTTAATTATCCGATTTTTAGGATTAAGGAAAATTCATTTGATTATTCCACTTTCTCTTTTAGGAAATCTTATATTGCTTTTATTTAAACCTACATTTTTTATAATTTCTTACCTTTTTGTGTATATAAAATCTATGGATTTTTCTATATTTAATATAAGCAAAGAGATGTTATACCTTCCAGTGAAGATAGATGAAAAATTTAGAGCAAAAGCAATAATAGATGTATTTTCTTATAGAACAGCTAAAGGATTATCTTCTATTTGCTTGCTTTTTGTTGGTTTTTTTAATATGAATTTTTTAATTTTTTATTTTTTATTGATGATATCCATTATATGGATCTTATCTTTAAGATTTTTATTTAAAGAACATAATTTATTAGGATATTCAATTTTATAAAAATATTAAATTAAGTTATAATAAAGTTATGATAAAAAGAATGTTTTTAATTTTAATTTCATTAAGTTTATATGTTTATATAATTATATCATTTGAAAATAAGGAAATTCTTTTAGAAAAAGGAAAAAAAATATATCAATATTGCTTGAAATACTTAAAAGACAAAGAGATAGAGATAAAACTAAATAAATAATGAAAGATTAATCAGAGATTTTTTTTGCTAGTTTTTCTAATTGTTTATCATTAGCTCTAACATAATCATGTGAGGAGATATATCCTTCATATTTTTCAAAATACTTATCCAAATGAGAAATTAATGGCTTCCATTTTTTTATTTTAGCAGTATCATGCATAGGGAATAATTTAACATGAGCATGATCTACCCCCATTCCCTCTAAGATAAGAGCTGTTTTGCCAACATCTTCTAATTTAGAGTCTAAAAGCTTACCAACTGTTTTTGCAGATATAATCAACCTAGATAAGATATCATCAGGTAGATCAAAGCAATATCCAGGATAATGTTTTTTTGTGACTATAACAGTAAATCCTTCTGTGTTAGGGAAAATAGATAAAAAAGCTAAGAATTCTTCATTTTCCCATATTTTATGGCATGGCTCTATGCCTTTAATTATTTTGCAAAAAATACACTCTTCTTCCATGTATACCTCATATAAAGAATAATAATTTTATCATCAATTTTTTTTAATTTTCCAACATCTTTTTTATTTTTTTTATAAGATCTTAGATTATTGAAATAGAAGATGTTAATTGTTAATGAGATGTGATTTTTTAAGGGTTTGATTTTTTTATTTATTTGATATATAATATAAGTAGGTTTTTTATGTTAGATAATATAACTAATTCATTTTCTATTTTAATTAAATTGATTTCTCAATTTGGAAAAATCACGAGAGGGGGATTAGAAGAAGAGGTAGCAAAAGCTGCTTATCCCTTGATTTATAGTAACTTAATGAAATCAAAGAGATCAGTTTTTGGAAATGGATTGCATAATTATTCTAATCTAACAAAAAAAGAGTTCAAATTGGCATTAAAAGCCATTAAAACAGAGCATTTTGAAGAAAAATCTGAAGGAAAGATTCTTGAGAAAAAACCTCAACTTAATTTTTCTAAAGTTCTTTTTGCTCCTTTAAAAGGGAAAAAAGTGGTTAATTTAAAAGAATCCAATTTTTTAGGGAAAGAAGAAAAAAATTATTCTGCAAAAGAAACTCATGAAATTTACGATGATAAATCAGAGAGTTTTTCTAAACAAAAACCAAATATATCTTTAAAAAAAGGGATAAATATCGAAAAAAATACCAAAAATGCTTTTAAGGAAGTTAAAGTTGTTGTAGATTCAAAAGAAAAAATCTTAGATACGAAAATTGATAAACCTATTGTTGAGAATAAAGTTGTTGTAAAGCAAGAGATGCCTGAAAAAGGAAATAGAATAGAAAAAAATTTAGGTAAACAATTACCTAAGATTCTTAAATTTTTTGGTATGAATAAAGATAAAAATATAGCTGAAAAAATAATATTTAATAATATTATTTTTTCAAAAAATGAAAAATTGCCTTCTTTTAAATTTTTAATTTCATTGACCATTCCTTTTGTAAACCACCATTGGAAAGAAGAGAAGATAAAAAAATATGTATATCAAGAAGAGAAGATAAGGAAAGTGAGAAGAAAAGAAGCTATAGAAGATAAAAAAGAAGATAAAAAAAGATAAATCTAAATACTTTTTAAGATAAAAATTATTGTTGTTGATTTAAAAATGGATCTAACCATTCTTTGCAGATAATATTTAATGTTTTTAATAGTTCTGTTTTTTTAGGGGATAGGTGAGTTGTATCTAAATTTATAATGGTTTTTGGATAAGGTGTTAATTTTTGTAATTTTTGTGCTTGTTTAAAAGGTATGTAAGGATCATTTCTACCATTGATTATTAGAAAATTATTTTTTAAATAGGGAAGATGAGAAGATGGTTTTAATTTTTTGAAGAGAAGAGTTGCTAAAGAAGCTTTTATAAATTTTGTAAATGAAGAACCTGGAAAGTTTATATAAAAAATGGGGAAAAGATCGGCACCTCCATATGCAATAATTCCGGGAGAAAGAGAAATGGTTTTTTTCTCTGAAAGGTGGTATATAGATGGTATAAACATAGCTCCAAAGCTAAAACCGCATATAGATATTTTTTTATTTGACCAATTTTGACTTTTTATCCATTCGGTTATTTCTAAAATTTCTGATGGGATAGCTTCTGTCTCCCTTTTTAAAGATAGAATTTCTGAAAAAGAAAATTTCTTTTTTTTTAATATTGAAGGATATTCATATCCTATAAATGCATAGTTTCCTTTATCAAATATATATTTAAGATTTTCTTGTCCTGTTTCTAATCCTGCAAGAACAATAATAGATGATAGATTATGTTTTTTTTCTAAAGGTAAACTTAAACAGAAAAGTATTTTCTTTTTTTTATAGAAAAAAGACATATTTTTATAAATTCGAGATTTTTTAAAATCTTTTTTTTCAGATAGTATAACTGGCTCAAATGCAAATGATGGAGAGATGATAAAAAATATAAAAAATATAATTTTAAAATTTTTTACTAATGAATATCTCATAATTTTTCTTATAATTTTTTGATCTGTTTATTTCAAAATTTTTTTTATTTTTTAAATATTTTTTTTTATCCCAAATTAATGTTAAAAAATTATTAAAAATTGAATTTTTTTATAATGTTTATTATAATTTTTTTATGATTAGAACTATTTTTCATAGAAAAGATTTTAAAGCAACACTTAACTCTGGACCTTTATTAAATATTTTAGAATTTTTACGAAAAAGTAAAAAAGAAAGCCAACGATTTTAATCGTTGGATGAATTTTTAAAAAAAAATCTTGAATTATATGTTTTTAATGCATATATTTTTTTTATGAATAAATACAATAAAACAAAAACAAGTGTTTTTAAT
>LJUH01000027.1 GCA_001303765.1 Chlamydiae bacterium SM23_39 | reverse complement strand
AAGAAATAAGAGAGAATCAAAGTAGAGTAAAAAAAGATCATGATGAAATAAAAGAAGATCATCGAAAAATAAAAGAGAATCACATTCGAATAGAAAAAAATTTAGGAAAAATACATGAGAATTTTAAAGAAGAAAATGATAGATTAGATAAAATGCTAAAAGATATTTCCACTTTTAATCAAGAAAAGGAAGATATGGAGAATGAAATTGAAGAATATATTGATAATATGAATGTAGATGAAACAGTTCGTCTTTTAGAAGATTTAAGACCTCGTAAAAATTATTCTGTATTGTTAGGTTGCGGAATTATAAAAATTTTAACAAATTTATTAAAACCAAAAAGGAGTAAAAAATGAGTATTTTAAATACAGTAGAAAATAACTCAAGCAACAAAAAAGTTGTACCATATAACTCATTTTTAAAAGATATAAAAACTATGGACAAAATAGAAAAAACCATTACAGTACCTGTAAGTTTGGTTGAAAACTTATGTTGTGAAACACTATCATTAGTTAAAAAGTATAAAAAACAGGAAAATCAGATATCTAATGTTGATGATAAAAATATTTCTCAAGGAAATCAATTAACTGATTCATCTAAAAAAATAAAAAAATTAGAAAAAGAAAAACTAAACTTAACAACAAAAAATGAAAAATTAGAATCACAAACTATAACATTAAAAGCAAAAAATAAAACACTAGGAAAAGAAAACGTAATATTAAAACAAGGTAATGAGGCATTAACAGTAGAAAATAAAACACTAGGAAAAGAAAACATAACATTAAGACAAGGTAATGAGGCATTAACAATAAAGAATGAAATATTGGAAAGAGAAAAAACAGAATTAAACGGAAAAAACAAACAAGTAGAAGAAAAATTAAAATTATCTCAGGAAAATGATCAAGAAAAATTCAAAAATATTCAAGATAAATTTGATGATAAAACATTTCAAAACAATGAAACATTAATAGATCAAGTCCAAAAAGTTATTATTGAAAATAATCAACAATCAATCGGTGTTATTAAAGAAAAAGATGAAGAAATTAAAACTCTTAAAAATGAAAATATAATAGAACGAGAAGGAGCTAAGTGGGCTTGGTTAGGGGGGTTGATAGGTGGAGGATCAGCAGCTACTGCTGTGGGAAGTCTTGCATCATTAGTTACAGGAATTGTTGCATTATCAACTACACCTGTAACAGGTCCAGTGGGATTAGCTATCGGAGGAATAGGTATAGTAGGCGCAGTAGGAGGAGCAATTGGAGGTTCAGCAGGAGGGGGAGTAATGGGTTACTTTATAAGCAAAAAAGTAAAGAGAGATGCTATTTTACAAGAAGAACAACAAAATAAAGAAAGAGAAGCAGAAAAAGATAAAAAAATAGAAGAACAAAATGTAAAAATAGAAGAACTTAAAGTAGAAAGAACTAGCAGAACTATTGTTAATGGTAAAAAAGATGGAACTAGTTTTTTAAAATAAAAATTTATAATTTTTTCAAATCGAACTAATGAATCTTCCCAAGGATTGAAACATTTTGTCACTGATACAAGGTAATTGAATTGGTCGCAGTAGATAGACTTTACCTGTAACGTTCATTTATAGCATATTTTTAAATAGAAATTATTTAATATATTAAATATCATATCTATAATAAGGATAATTTTATGAAAAAATTTATTATTTTTTTATATCTTTTTTTAGCAGCATGCTATCATAGTCCTCTTGGTACAGGTAGATTAGCTGAAAGTAATTTAATAGATATGGGTGATATAAAAAAAGGCATGAGCACTAAAGAAGTTGAAATTATTTTAAATAAGCCCTTTAAAGTTGAAAGAGTTAGGATGGATAAGAGGGAATATAAAATATGGTTTTATCTTACGAAAGGAACTTATCTTGGCCAAACAGAGTTTATAGATGAAAATTTTACTCCTTTTATCTTTTACAAAAATAGATTAAAAGGATGGGGGTATAATTTTTATAACTATTTTTTTAATATAGATAACATAAGAGAGAGAGAAGAAAGAGGTAAATACACAGAAGATAAAGATGAATGGCCTCCTAATGAACATAAAATAATAACTCCCCAAGAGTCTCCTGTACAAAAAAGTATTGAGGAGATGATTGAAAAATAAAATGAAAAAAAATTTTTTTAAATATTTTTTTTTATTTTTTTTAATATCTTGTTCTAAATCAGAAACTGAAGAAGAGTTGATAGCAGATTTTGTTAATAATGTTAAAGAAAATAATGATGTTTATATTGAGGGAAACCTTTCTTGGGAAGATGCTGTTAAATTGGCTTTAAAATATAATAAGATTTTAAAAGCTACCATCGAAGAAAGAGATATAGCAAGAGGAGAAAAAATAGAAGCATCTTCAGAATTTTTCCCAAAAGTTTTATCTAGCTTTAATTATTCTCATTTAGATAAATCTCCTTCTGTTTTTGTTAATGATGTAGAGATTCCTTTAGGGAAAATAGATAATTATTCAGTAGATTTAACAGTTAAACAACCACTTTTTTATGGAGGATCTATCTATTTTAAAAATCTAATAGCTTCTTTAGGACAAAATATTGCAGATGAAAAAATTATAAAACAGATACAAACAACCATCTTTGAAACATTACAAGCTTATTTTGATCTTTTATTAGCGAAGAAAGTTTATTTGGTTAAAAAGAGATCTTTTTTTGCTTCTAAAAGGCATTTGAAAGATGTGAAAGATAAAATAGAAAATGATGTAGCTTCTCAATATGATTTGCTTAGAGCTAAGGTGGATCTTTCTAATTTTAAAGGAGAATTTATTAATGCTGATAATGTTGTAAAATTAAAAAGATCTAATCTTTATAAAATTTTAGGAGTATCTCAAGAGAGTAAGATAATATTAAAAGATAGTTTAAAATATAAAAAAATGGAGATGACTTTAGAAAAAGCTGTTGATATTGCATTTAAAAATAGGCCAGATTTAAAAGAAAAAAAACTTTTTGTAGATGTTAAAAAGGAACAGGTGAATATTGCTATTAGTAAATTTTTTCCAAAATTTGATTTTGTTTATTCTAATAAATGGGGAAGACCAGATCCCCATTCTTCTACAATAGATTCATGGGGAAGGCAGTGGAGTATTGCATTATCAATGAATTGGCCTATTTTTGAAGGATTAAAAAAAAGAGGAAATCTTATAAAAGAAAAGGCTCATTTAGAGAAAAGCAGATATTTATTGCAGGATATGAAACAGCAGATAATATTAGAACTTAGAAAATCTATTTTTTCTTTAGAAAATGCAGATTATCTAGTTAAATCGCAGAAGTTAGATCTTAAAAGAGCTAAAGAAGCTCTTAAGTTAGTACAGTATGGATATAAAGAGGGGATAAATACAGAAATAGAAGTCACAGATGCAATAAGTGCTACTACTAAATCCAAAATACTTTATTATCAAGCTCTTTATCAACATGAGATGGCAAAGCTTTATTTAAATTTTTCTTTAGGACTTTTAAATCCTAAATTTATTAGCGGAGAAAAGAGATGAAAATTTTAATAAAAAAAAATATTTTTATGACTTTATTACTTGTATTTTCAGTTTTTTCATTTTTATTTATTAGAAAGTTTTCAAATGTAAAAATAAAAAAGGAAAAATTTTTGAATGTTAAAACTGAAATAATACAGCCTACTTCTATTAAGAAAGTGGTATCTTTAACTTCTGAAATTTTACCATTAAAATCTGTTATATTGAAAAGCAGGATTAATGGAAGAATAGATAGCATGTTATTAGGTAATGGAGAAGAGTTAGAGGAAAATAGTAAGATAAAAAAAGATCAAATATTAACAAGAATAGAAAATACCGATCTAAAGATAAAGTTAAAACAGTTAGAAGCATCTTTTGATATTGCAAAAGCTAATTTAGAGGTAGCAAAAGTAGATTTGGAAAATAGAGAAATTGATAAAAAGAGAATGGAGAATCTTTTTGAAAAGGGATCTATTACTAAAAAAAAATTAGACCTTACAAATGTAGAATATAAAAATAGTGTAGCGCAGTTAAAAAAAAGTGAGGCTAATTTAAGATTAGCAGAAGCTAAAAAAGAAGAGATGGAATATCTTTTTGGTGAGAGCTTTATAAAAGCTCCTTTTTCAGGTGTTATTGATAAAAAATATGTTACAGAAAAGGAGATTATATCTCAAAATTCTCCTATTGTTAATATTATTAGAACGGATCAATATAAAATTATTGCAAAGCTTCCAGAAAAATTCTTGCCTTTTATAAATGATGGGAAAGAAGTTAGGCTTTCTTTGTATAATAAAAATATTATTTCAAAGATTTATAAAATATATCCCTCTTTAGATCTGGATTCTAAGATGCTTCTTATAGAGATAAGGGTAAAAAATGATCTACAAGATATAAAACCAGGAATGCTTGTAAATATAAAAATACCATTAAAAGAGAAAAAAAAGGTTTTAACTGTTTCAACTTCTTCGCTAATGGATAATAATAAGATTTTTGTAGTGCAGGATGATAAGGTTTATTTAAGAACCCTTTCTTTAGGAATAAGAGAAAATGATAGAATAGAGATCACTTCGGGTCTTAATATAGATGATGAGGTTGTTGTTATGGGACAGCATAATTTAAAAGAGGGAGATCTTGTTAAAAGAGTGGTAGACTAGATGAAGTTGATAAAAACTGCTATAAGAAGACCTATCACTACTTTAATGGTTTTTATAGGTATTTGTATTTTTGGTTTTTTGTCTTTTTTTCTACTACCTTTTGATCTTATGCCAAAGATCGAACCTCCAATAATAACTATTGTTACTATGTGGCCGGGTAGTAGCGCTATAGATGTTGAGACTAAGATAACTAAAACAATAGAAAATAGTTTAGGTGTGGTAAATAATTTAAAAGAGATAAGTTCTAAAAGTAGAGAAAATGTATCTATAATTAATTGTAGTTTTAATTTTAATTCAGATCTTGCTGAAGTATCTAATGAGATTAGAGATAAATTAGAGTTAATAAAAGAAAAATTGCCAACTGATTCAAAAAAACCTGTTATTTTTAAATTCGATACTTCTATGCTTCCTATTGCAATATATGGGATCACCTCTAATCTTGCTTTTCAAAATTTATATGAAATAGTTGATGATAATATAGCTTTGCCAATTAAAAGATTGGATGGTATAGGAGCTGTTCAATTGATTGGAGGAAAGAAAAGACAGATAAATATTAATCTTATAAAAGAAAAGTTGATTCAATACAATGTTTCTATAGATGAAGTTGAGTATGCATTAAAGGAAAATAATATATCTTTACCATCTGGAAATATTGTTATAAAAGATAAAGAATATATGATACGAGTGGTTGGTGAATATAAGATATTGGATGAGATAAAAAATAGTGTTATCAAAAAAATAGGAGAGACTCCTATTTATTTGAGAGATATAGCTAATATAAAGGATGGATTTAAAGAAGAGGTAAGAAAGGTTGAGATAGATGATAGTTTTGCTGTTTTGTTATTTATACAAAAAAAATCGGGATATAACACTGTTGATGTTATAAAAAATGTAAAAAAAGAGATCGATAAGGTTAAATATTTTCTTCCTAAGAATATAAAAATATCTACTCTTATGGATTCTAGTGAATTTATCGATAAAGCTGTGAAAAATCTTTTAAAGACAATTTTATGGGCTATCTTTTTTGTTTCTATTGTTACATTTATTTTTTTAAAAAATATTAGATGTTCTTTGTTAATTTTAATATCTATTCCTATATCTGTGATGGCCGTGTTTTCTTTTATTTATTTGATGGGCTGGAATTTAAATACTATTGTTCTTTCAGCTATAGCTATTTCTATTGGAATGGTTATTGATAATTCAGTGGTGGTAATGGATAGTATTTTTAAAAATATTGGAAAAGATAAGACATTAAAAGAATCAGCTTTTTTAGGTGCTAAACAGATAGGCCTTGCAATTTTTGCAAGTACTTTAACAACAATAGTTATATTTTTCCCTCTTCTTTTTTCTAAGGGTGTTGTAGGGGTTATGTTTAAACAGTTAGGCGGAGTTATTACAATAACTTTATTATTCTCTTTGCTTTCAGCTTTGATGTTTCTTCCTATGTTAGCAAGTAGATTTTTTAAAAAAGATATTAAGAAAAACAGTTTTTTTAAAGGTATGGAAGATGGATATTTGTCTTTGTTAAAATCGGTTCTTAATAACAAAAAGAAAAGTTTTTTATTTATTTTGTTTTTTTTGATTTTATCATTTTTTCTTATTCCATTTATTGGTAGTGAATTTTTTCCTGAAGAAGATAGCGGAGATCTCTCTATTACTGTAGAGCTTCCTGTTGGAACTCCTCTTGCTAAAACAGAAAAGGTATGTAGAAGAGTTAAGGATGTTATATTTGAAGTAGCCAATAAAAAATATATAAAGCATAGTTATTGGCGTTGTGGCGATATAGATAGTACCATGGGAGTATCTATGGATAGAAAATATGGTAATAATATTGGTACTATTGGAGCAAAGTTAGTAAAAAAAGAAAAAAGAAGAGAATCTACTAAAGATATTGGAAGGAAGGTTGGTGATATAATAAAAAGATGGCCAGAAGTTGTTAAATTGGAAGTAGATGCTAATAATCCTCTTTCCAGAGTAGTATTTGGGAAAACAATTCCTATTTCTATTGAAATTTTAGGTTACGATTTAAAAAAAACTGAACAGATAGCAAATAAGATAAAAAAGATAGCAAAAAATGTTAAAGGAGCTAAAGATGTTACGATCTCTAAAGAAAAAGGTAAACCTGAATTAGTGATAAAAATAGATAGGGAAAGAGCTTCTTATTTAGGATTGGATCTATTTAATATTTCTAAAACATTAAGAACTTTTTTTTATGGCAAAAAAGTTAGCTCGATTAAAAATAGAGAGAGAGATAAAGAGATATTTATAAAATTAAAATCTGATCAAAGAAAATCTTTAGAAGATATAAAAAATGTAGAGGTTGAAAATAGAAATAAATGTAGGATTAGATTGGATAATTTTATGAAGATAGAAGAAAAAGAAGGAACTTTAGAAATAAAAAGAAAAGATCAGAAAAGGTTTATAAATGTAGATGTAGATATTTATAAAAGATCGCAAGGCGAAGTTTTATCAGATATAAAAAAGAAAATAAATAAAGAGGTTTTGATTCCTAGGGATGTATCTATCAAATTTTCAGGTATGATAAAAGAGCAAAAAGAAGCTTTTAAAACTCTTTTTTTAATGCTTATTTTAGGGATAGTCTTAGTTTATATGGTTATGGCAGGTCAATTTGAATCGTTAAAAGATCCATTTATTATTATGTTCTCCCTCCCATTTGCTTTTATAGGAGTAATTATCCTTCTTGCTCTGACCAATACTCATTTATCTGTTATAGCTTTGATAGGTGTGCTTATGTTAGTAGGTATAGCGGTTAATAATGCTATTGTTATTGTTGATAGTATAAATAAATTAAAAAAAGATAAAAAAGATTTAAAAGAAGCTATTATTGAAGCTTCTGTTAGTAGGTTGAGGCCTGTTTTGATCACTACTATCACAACAATTTGTGGTATGATACCACTTTTATTAGGAAGAAAGGAAGGGACAGAGATGTGGAAACCTTTTGCTATTGCAGTGATTGGGGGGCTTTCTTTTTCTACATTTGTAACACTTATTTTGATCCCACTTTTATATAGCGTGTTTTATAAAGTTAGATTAAAAAGAGGAGAATTATGGAAAAAACATTAATTTTTTTAAAACCAGATGTGTATGAAAAAAGGATTTTAGGAAAAGTTATATCGGCAATAGAAGATCAAAAAAAATATAATATATTAGAGATGAGGATGGATAGATTAAATGAAGAGAGAGCTAGAGAATTTTATTCTGTTCATAAAGAAAAGCCATTCTTTAAAGATCTAGTGAAATATGTTTGTAGAGGTCCAATTTTAGTAATGTTGCTAGAAGGTAGAGATGTTATATCGGGTATTAGAAAATTTATGGGAGATACAGATCCTTTAAAAGCGGATAAAAATACTCTTAGGGGAAAATTTGGAGAATCTTTAGATTCTAATGTGATTCATGGATCTGATAGCAAAGAATCTGCTAAAAAAGAGATCTCTTTTTTCTTTCCAGAAAAATTATTTGAATAAGAAATTTACAATTATTGGTTCATCGAAAAAAGTGCTGCATGTCCATTTAAATATTGCTATTAAAAGAAGAGAAAGTATTCCAAGTATGATTATAGTTAAAAAAACGTTTAAAAAAGCTTTTAAAACAGAAAATTTTTGAACCTCTGCTAAAGCGTTAAAATAGATTACATAAAACCAGATAATTGTTGTTATTTGAATTAGCAAAGCTATAAAAATCAATAAAAACATATCCAGTTTAACTAGATATTCTTTAGCAGGGCCAATGAAAAAATCTTTTTTGAAGAAAGAGATAAAAAATATCGATATTAACACATTTACAATTAGAGGCACTGTTGCCCATGCTATAGATGCCCTTATCTCTTTGAAAGAACCCTTACCATCTATCCACTTTCCTATTTTAAAAACAAACCAGGAAAATATTGAAAAAGATAAATACCCAAAAATCGGAGCTAATATAATTAGTAATACAACAATTGGAAATAAATCCCATTTGCTTATTAAGAATTTCATATTTTGTGCTATCGACGTTGTGATATAAAAACCATAAATCCATGATAAAATTAGAAGTCTATAATTTGGATTAAAATCCACAATCTTTCTAATTGTCGATTTAGGTTTTGTTAAAATAGAAATCCAAGGATTTTTCGGCTTCATTTTATTTTCCTGGTTCTAATTTTAGGGTAGAATTAATTATTTAATTAATCAAGAAAAAACTTTAAAATTAATCAATTTAATGTTGATTAATTTTAAAGTTTTTATTATAAAAGATTAATTATTCTCCACCTTTTTTTATTTTTTTGTAATTACAGCGATATATTTCTGGGACAAAAAAGAAAGATATTCCTAAAACACCAGATATTCCAACTATGGAATATACTAATCTAGCTAAAGCTGTTGTATTTCCTCCAAAAATATCTGCTACAAGGTCATATTGAAAAATGCCCCATAATCCCCAATTTATTGCACCTACAATGATAAATAATAGAATAAAAAATTTTATAATTCTCATATTGATTGCCTCCTTTTTGCAATATAAAGTAAATTATATTTTTGAAAAAATATTTTTTTGTTTTTTTAGAAATTTTAATCTGATAATTTTATTCAGAAAAAGCGTGAATAGGTGGTTCTACAATAGTTATCATTTGTGATTAAGATAGGGTATTTAATTTTTCTATAATTTTTTTTGATAGACAGAATAACAATAAAAAATGAAAAACTATTTATAAATAGGAGGAAAAACTTTCTATTTTGAAGGTAGATTATAAATTGACTAATAATTATTTAATTGTTAAATTTTTTAACATGTTAGATTTTAATAAAGATATTCTTTTAAAGTTAGAAGAATTATCAAAGATAAAATGTAAAAAAGAAGAAGAGATTTTATTAATGGAAACCCTTCAAAAGATTTTAAAACATATTGAAAAGCTAGATGAGATAGATACTGAAAACATTCTGCCTTGTAATTTCGTTCAACAAGAGATCCAAAAAAATGTTTTTAGAAAAGATGAGAAAGAAGAAATTATTACAAAAGAAGCATTTATTGAAAATACTCCGGATATCATTGATGGAATGGTAAAAATTCCAAGTTTTTTAGGATAGGATATGGAGCTTTATAAGTTATCAGCTATAGGGTTAAGAAATATTTTTTTTAAAAAAAATATTTCAGCTAAAGAGATAGTTAAATATTTTATAAATAGAATTGAAAAAAAAGATGAAAAATTAAAATCTATTATCTCTTTGTTAAAAAATAGAGCTGAAAAAAAAGCAGATATTTTAGATAAGAAAATTTCTAAAAATGAACCTTTAGGTAAATTAGCTGGGATTCCTATTATCGTAAAGGATAACATAAATATAAAAAATGAGATCACTACTTGTGGATCTAAATTTTTAAAAAATTATCGTTCTTTATTCGATGCTAGTGTAATAAAATTTTTAGATGAAGAGGATGCTATAATAATAGCAAAATCTAATTTAGATGAATTTGCCATGGGCTCTTCTAACGAACACTCTGCTTTTTTTAAAACATGTAATCCTTGGAATTTAAAATGTGTTCCTGGAGGGTCTTCAGGAGGATCAGCAGCAGCGGTAGCAGCTAGGCTTTCTCCTATATCAATAGGATCAGATACTGGTGGGTCTATTCGGCAGCCCGCAGCTTTTTGTGGTATTGTTGGATTTAAACCAACCTATGGAAGAGTATCTAGATATGGGTTAGTTGCTTTTGCTTCTTCATTAGATCAAATAGGTCCAATGGCAACAAATGTTATGGATATGGCTTTAACTATGGAGGTTTTGGAGAATAGATGTTTTAAAGATTCTACAAATTTAAGATTACCTTTTGAAAATTATACTTCTAATCTTTTGGAGAGCTTAGAAGGGTTGAAAATTGGAGTTCCATGGGATATTTTTAAAAATGTAGATCAAAATATTTATAATAATTTTAAAAATTCAATAGAAGTCCTAAAAAGTTTAAAAGCTGAAATAATAAGTGTAGAGCTAAATATTTTAAAATACTCTACAAATGTTTATTATATATTATCTCCAGCTGAAGCTGCAACTAACTTAGCGAGATTTGATGGTATTAAATATGGTGTGAGATCAAAAGGCAAAACTTTAGATGATATTTATGATTTGTCTAGAGATGAAGGATTTGGAGAAGAGGTCAAAAGAAGAATTATGTTGGGAACCTTTATACTATCTTCAGGATTTAAATATTATCAGAAAGCTCAAAAGGTAAGAACATTAATAATTAGAGATTTTGAAGAGACATTTAAAAAATGTGATTTAATTGCACTTCCTACAACTCCCTCTTCCGCTTTTAAAATAGATTCTATTAAAGATCCTGTAACTATGTATTTACAAGATTCTTTTACTATTCCTGCTAATATGGCTGGGTTACCTGCTATTTCTGTTCCTTCAGGATTTGATGAACAGAGGAAACCCTTAGGGATTCAATTTATGGGACCACAACTTCATGATGCTTTAGTAATAAAAGCAGGTTATGCTTTTGAAAGGGAGGTGAAATATTCATTTATGATACCTCCTATTTTTGATGAGGAGTAAAAAGATGAAAAATATACCTTATGATCAGTGGGAACCAATTATTGGATTGGAAATACATGTTCAATTAAATACTAAAACCAAATTATTCAGCTCTTCTTTAAATAGATTTGGTGATCTTCCAAATATAAATATAGATGAAGTTTCTACTGGTCAGCCGGGAGCTCTTCCTGTATTGAATGAAGAAGCTCTATTTAAAGCTTTAAAGTTTGCATTAGCAACAGAAGCAAAGATAGAAAAATATTCTAGATTTGATAGAAAATCTTATTTTTATCCTGATAGCCCTAGAAATTTTCAAATCACACAATTTGAAAAACCTATTATGAGAAAGGGTAATGTAGCAATAGATATAGATGGGAAAAATAGAAAAATTGAGATAAAAGAAGCCCATTTGGAAGATGATACGGCTATGCTTAAACATTTTAATAATTGTTCTGCAATAGATTTTAATAGAGCAGGTATTCCTCTACTGGAAATAGTATCTGAACCTATGATTTATTCTCCTAAAGAAGCTGTTCTTTATGCAAAAGCTGTACGATCTATTATGCAATATATAGATGCTTCTGAAGGCGATATGGAAAAAGGCAATCTTAGAATAGATGCTAATATTTCAGTAAAACCTAAAAAAGAGAGGGGATTTAGAAATAAAGTAGAGATAAAAAATATGAACTCTTTCTCTTCATTAGAAAAAGCATTATCATCTGAGATAGTAAGACAGATATCTGTTTATACAGAACATCCTAATGAAGATGTAAATAAATTGATAGCTCAAGAAACTTATAGATGGGATCCATTCAAAAAACAGAACATCCTTATGAGAAAAAAAGAGAGTGCTGAGGATTATAAATATTTTCCTGAACCAGACATTCCTCCTATTATAGTTACAGAAGATCAAATAAAAAAAATAAAAACAGATCTTCCTGAACTGCCTTTTCAAAGACTTAAGAGATATATTTCTCAATTAAACCTTTCTAAATATGAAGCTAATATGCTTGTTTTAGATAAAAATCTTTCAGATTATTTTGAAGAGGTATTGAAAATATCTTTTTATCCAAAGACTGTTTTTAATTGGATTACAGTAGAATTTGCAGGTAAATTAAAAGAGAAAAATGAGACTCTATTTTCATTAAATATAAAACCTGTTCATATAGGTAATCTTATAAATTTGATAGAAGAGAAAAAGATAACAGGTAAGATAGCTAAAAGTGTTATTGATGATATGATAAAATATCCCGGTAAAGATCCAATAGATATTGTTAAAGAAAATCCAAATTATACTCCTATTGATGATATTTCTTATTTAAAATCTATTGTAGATAAGGTTGTAAAAGAAAATTCTCAAACTATCAAAGATTATAAAAAGGGAAAAGATAAAGCTTTTTCTTTTTTAGTAGGACAGGTGATGAGGTTAACGGAAGGTAAAGCTTCTCCTGAAGTTGTTAATAAATTGTTAAAAAAAACCATTCAAGGTCTTGGATGAAATGTTTTAAAAGCTTTTTTTAAATGGTTTTGTGAAATATGAGTGTATTTATCAGTAGTTGAAATATCTTCATGTCCTAACATATCTTGAATTATTCTAATATCTGCTCCATTTTCTAAAAGATGGGTAGCGAAGGAATGTCTTAAAGTGTGGGGAGAGATATTTTTTTTAATCTCTGCTTTTTTAGAATAAAATTTAATTCTATTCCAAAGGGTTATCCTATCTAATTTTTTTATTTTTTTAGTAATAAATAAAAATTCATTTTTGTCATTTCTAAAAGATAAATAAAAATCAATAGCTTCTATAGCTTTTTTTCCTATTGGAACTATTCTTTCCTTATTTCCTTTTCCTTTTACTTTTATAAAATTGTCATTAACATCCTTTATTTTTATATTACATATCTCAGAAGCTCTTATTCCTGTCGCATATAAAACTTCTAAAATGGCTTTATCTCTTGCCCCTAAAAAAGTTGAAATATTTGGTTGAGATAATAAATTTTCTATTTCTTTATAACTTAAAACATATGGAACTAGATGCCATATTTTTGGAAGTTTTAAATAGTTATCAATATCTATTTTTAAAAGATTTTCTTTTTTTAAAAATCTAAAAAATACTTTTATTGTAACAAAAGTTCTACATATGGTAGAAGAAGCTAAATTTCTATTTTTTAGATAGGAAAAATATTCTAAAATATTTTTCTCTATATCTTTTTTTAATTCTTTTTTTTTATTTTTTAAAAATATAAAAAAAAATTTAATATCTCTTTCATAAGCAGATATAGTGTTTTTAGAGAGACCTTTTTCAGAGCTGATATAGGATAAAAATGATAAAAGATATTTTTCCAAAATTAAAACCTAATTATCTTTTTTGATATCAAAAAAAGATATTTTAGTCTTCTTCTTTGTTTTCTTCAGTAACTTTTTCGTTTTTCCAATAATCTTTTTTTATAAAAGTATTGTACATTTTAGATGTTATTAAATTGTTTAACGAAGCAGTATCGACTAATAAAAATCCTTCAGCTACTATACTCCAGAATATTAAGTTTGCGTAAGAATTTCCGAATACTGATACAAAGTTACCTAGTAAGCAGAGTGCATATAATATTAAAAGTGCTATGTTTGTTATCTCTTTTTTGTAAGAGCTTTCATCTATTTGAGCAGCAACATTTTTTATGCTAGTAATTAATTCTTCATTTATATCTGAATTTAACCATCTTTCTAGGTTACTTATAACTATTTGCCTACAACTAGAATCTGTTCTACTTTCAAAGGCTTTTATCTTTCTAAATAATGCTCTTTTAATTTTTTTATTTATTTTTTTATTCTTTGTCTTTTCATCGTAATTTTTCTTTTCCCATTTTGCGGTTTTTGATGCTAATATTTTTTCTTTTTCTTTTTCTTCATTTACTGTGACTTGTTCCTTTAAAAAATTTAAAATACCTATACATTTTTCTTTATCTGTTAGATTTGTATTTTTTAGGTATTTGTTTAGTTTATTCCTAAACATTCTAGATTGATGCACTTGGTATGAATAATAGGGTAATGAAACTATTGCAAGTACATTGAATAAGAAATATGTTAAAATGAAGATGCTTAGAATAGAATTTATACTAATAAGCGCAGGAATGTTGAATAGAAGTGCTACAATAGGTAAAGCTACTATTGTTAAGATGACAATACCGATGGTTAAATAAAGGATTTTTAAAAAAATCTCCGTAGTATGAGTAGGCCCTAATTTTTTTATAAAAAGTTTATGTAATTTTGTTAGTTTAATTTTTTCTTTTCGAGCTTTAAAATAGATTTTTTCTTTTTGCAGCGCTCCCAGAGCATAAATAATATAAGCTATTCCTTTTACAAGGTTTGAAATGTTGCCAAATCCTTTAAAAATTTCCTTTTTTACAGAGGAATCATTTGAATCACTTACAAGAGCAGATTGAACGGAGGTGGCACCATCTATAGCTCCCATTGCCCAATCTTGCAATCCAATTAACTTGCTTTTGCTACATTCTTGATCGTAAAGATTTAAACGATGTGTAACTTTAGTAAGATTAGTGAAGCTCTTATTTGGTGTTTTTGCGTAAACCTTTTTTAAATAAGCATAAGCATTATCAAGAAAGGGATTTGGTTTTTTGTTTAGAGGATTTGAGGGTAATTCTGTTTGCCATGTAATTTTTTTATTGTTATCTTTAGTCCTTATCAAAGTTATAGTATCATTAGGATTATCAGTTTTTAATTTAGAACTTATTATTTTTTTTAGTTTTTCGAGAATAGCAACAGGTAATTTTTGTGTTTCATAGATAAAATCTTTCCCATTTTTTGAGTATTTAATTGCAATATTTAAGCTTGAGATTTGTTCGGTTTTATTCATTATTTTACCCTTAATTACACTCTAATTATAACATTTTTATGCTTTGAATTAAATAATAATAAGCTGTTTTTCAATTTATTATTGTTCAGGAAAAAATAAAAACAACCACCTTATTCTTAATTGCTTATATCTTTACTGAAAGTATTTATTGATAAATGGATAAAACATTTTATCAGTCAATTAATGAATTAATTACAACTTATTGGTGATTAAAGTGTTGCAATAAAATTTATGATGCTTGTTTGATCATTCATGATTAAAAGACATAAGCAACTTGTATGTAAGGAGTAAGATATAAGCATTATTTTTAGCGGAGATGACTAGAGGTTAATAAGATAAAAAAACAACTCTTTTGTAAGCCATAAGAGGTTAATAGCCCAATGGATACAAAAACTTTCACTTAGAAATCATCAATTGCCCAAATAGAAATTTGTGGGAATTTATTATCTGTATTATTCGGTTTTTGCCATCCTTATGATGGTAGTATTAACCTAAATTGAATTTTTAATTTAATAACGAGTCATAAATTTATTTTTTCAATATCAATTTTAAAAGCCTTAAAAATTAATTTTTGCTTTTTTGTAAATTCTGTT
>LJUH01000026.1 GCA_001303765.1 Chlamydiae bacterium SM23_39 | reverse complement strand
GGAAAAAAGTTACTTTTTCATATAAAAAATAAAAAAAATAACATCAGCTTTTTCTATTTTCTAAATTTTTCTAATTTCTATTTTTCATGAAATATTCGGGTTATTTACTAAAAATAGTAAAGCATCAGCTTTAGCTTTAAAAGAAATTTTAGGAACAATAGAACTTGAACCTATTATTGGAGATTCAATTATTGAAAATGGAAATCTTATAGAAAGCAAACCTTATTATATAGCTCACACCAACATCGAGACCCTTGCTCTTTTAGAAGGAAACAAAGGTTCGAATTGGTTGCATTGTCGGAAGAGGAGGGATTCGAACCCCCGAACCCTTGCGAGTCTTCTGTTTTCAAGACAGATGCATTCAACCACTCTGCCACTCTTCCTAATTTTTTTTTAAATTTGATTTAAAAATCTAAAATCATTTTCAGTAAAAATTCTGATATCTTCAATGCCATAATATAACATAGCAAGCCTTTCGATGCCTAACCCAAATGCATAACCATTATATTTTTCTGGATCAATATTTCCATATTTTAAAACATTAGGATGAATCATCCCTGCCCCAAAAATTTCCAACCATCCTGAATTCTTACATATCTTGCATCCCTTCCCTTTACATATAATACATTCTATATCACCTTCCATTCCAGGTTCTACAAAAGGAAAATAACTAGGTCTATATCTAGTTTTAATTTTATAATTAAAAACCTTATCCCAAAATTCATCCATAGTAGAAAAAAGAGAGGAAAAAGAAACATCTTTATCTATATAAAACCCCTCTACCTGATGAAAAAAGACATGTGACCTAGATGATACATTTTCATTTCTAAAACACCTGCCTGAAGCTATAACTCTAATAGGAGGAGAAAACTTTTCCATAACCCTTACTTGAACATTACTTGTATGTGTTCTTAAAAGAAGATCTTCTGTTATATAAAAAGTATCCTGCATATCTCTAGCAGGGTGATCACTTTCAAAATTTAAAGCTTCAAAATTATAATAATCAGATTCTAAATCTGGTCCTTTTTGAATTGAAAACCCCATACCTACTAAAACATCTATCATTCTATCCATCATTTTAGTTACAGGATGAAGATTTCCAATATTTTTTAATCTTCCTGGTAAGTTGATATCTATCTCTTCCCTTTCCAACTTGCTCTTTTCTTCAATATCATGGATAAAAGAAAATACCTTTTTTATCTGTTCAGATATTTCTTCCTTCAAATCATTTACTAATTTACCAAATAAAGGTTTTTCCTCTTTTTTACATTTTTTAAGATGAGAAAGTAAAAATTGAATCTTACCCTTTTTCCCTAAATATTTTATCTTTATCTCTTCTAATTCTCTTAAATTCTTTACATCTTTTATCTCTTCAAAAAAAAGACCTTCTATATCTTTTATCTCTTTTTCCATTATGCAAAAGATTGTTTTGAAATTTTTGCTATCTCAGAAAATGCTTTTGGATCAGATATAGCTAATTCAGCTAAAATCTTTCTATTAAGATTACATTTAGATTTTTTAAGTCCATTTATAAATTTACTATAAGAAATACCATTAATTCTTGCTCCAACATTAATACGAATAGTCCAAAGTTTCCTAAAATTTCTTTTTTTTTGTTTTCTATGCTCATAATTATACATCAATGCTTTCATTACAGCATCTTTTGTCAATCTAATATGATTCTTTCTATCTCCCCAAAAACCTTTTGATTTTTTAAAAAGTCTTTTTCTTTTTTTATTTGAATATTTTGCATTAGTAGCTCTTGACATTTTTTACCTTTTTTTAAATCATTTTTAAATAAACTTTTCTATGCCCCTTACTTACCAATCCTGTTTTTTTCAATCTCCTTTTTCTTTTAGAAGATTTTTTAGTTAAAAGGTGACTTCTTAAAGGGTGCATTCTCTTTAATTTTTTATTTTTAGTTAACTTAAATCTTCCTTTAACTGCTTTATTAGTTTTTATTTTTCCCATTATTTTACCTTTTTACTTTTTTTTATAGGAACAATTACAGTTGTTAAGATTTTACCCATAAGTTTATAGGGAACCTCAATTGTACCTACATCTTTTAATTGTTCTACAATATTATTTAAAATTTTTTTACCTAAATCTATATGCAACATCTCTCTACCTCTAAACATACATGTCAATCTAACCTTATTTCCCTTCTTTAGAAATTCTTTTGCATGATCAATTTTTGTATTAAGATCATGCACATCTATATTAGGTCTAACTTTTATCTCCTTTACTTTTACCTGTTGAATATTTTTTTTACTCTCTTTTTCTTTTTTTAATTTTTGGTATATAAACTTACCATAATCCATAATTTTACATACAGGTGGTACTGCCTTAGGTGCTATTTCTATAAGATCCAACCCTCTATCTTCTGCCAACTTAAGAGCTTCTTTAATATCTACAATTCCAAACTGCTCTCCATTTTCTAAAATAACTCTAACTTTTGCTGCTCTAATAGCTCTATTTCTTCTCAAAACCACTTTTCCATTTTAAAATTTTTTTAATAAACTATTCCAACAAAACTTTTTTTATTTTAACCATCTTTTAATAATATTTTCCATCTATTTTTTATTAATAAATATTTTTTTAATATAATTTGGGATATAGCTGATTCGAACAGCTGACCTCTACGATGTCAACGTAGCGCTCTAACCTACTGAGCTAATATCCCAAATAATAAAAAAATTTTAATATAAAAATCTATTTTATTACAATAATTCAAATGAAAAATCAATTAATTACTATATCTCACAAATATTGGAAAGATCTATTAAAACCAAATGACAATGTAATAGATGCTACTTGCGGTAATGGTTATGATTCTCTTTTTCTATCTTCCATTATTAAAAAAGGATTTTTATTTTGCATAGATATTCAAAAAAAAGCTATAGAAAACACCTACTCTCTTTTAAAAGAAAAAAAATGTTTTTTAAAAAATATTTTTTTATTAAATTGCTCTCATACCTTTTTTTCTCCTCTCATAAAAAACCATCCAATAAAATTAATAACATACAATTTAGGCTACCTTCCTGGATTCAATAAAAAAGTAACAACAAAAGCCAATACAACATTATTAAGTTTAAAAAATGCTCTTCCTCTCATCACACCAAATGGTGCTATCTCAATAATGTGTTATACAGGGCATGCTGAAGGAAAAATAGAAAAAAAACAGATCTTTTCATTCTTATCAACGCTATCCCCTATCTCTTATACTACCCTGTCACATGATTATATAAATAAAAAAAACTCTCCCTGTTTTATTTGGATAGTAAAGAATCCTCTTCATAAATAACGGAACATCTAGTCTCTTTTATTAACATTCCCATTATTAAAGCTATAACAATCCCTAAAGGAATAACTAGAAAAGATTTTACATATGCTTGCAATGGATCTATTCCACTGCTAATACCCCTATCAATAAGCCATCCAACAAAAGGCAACCCTAAACCATATCCTACACCCATAATAATAAAAGCAGCAAAACTCAAAGCTGCTCCACTTATTTCTGGAGGGTTACTTTCTGAAATAACCGGATATCCCAAAATTTGAGAAGCAGAGGTAAATCCTAAACAAAAAAACACTATATAAAGAGTTGTTAAATTCAAATTAAAAGAATATAAGATGAATATCATCAAAATTAAACAACTAATCGCTCCTAAATAAATAGGAATTTTTCTTAATTTAATAATATCAGAAAACCATCCAAAAAAAGGAGATCCAACAAGCATTCCTAAGAAAAGCATGGAAACTATTTTTGATGCTTCAACATCAGAAATATTATATGCCTTCACAAGATAAACAGTTCCAAAAAGAGCTCCTAATATAGCAACAGGAAGATTTGTTAAACAGATAAAAAACCCAGAATACCAATTCTGTTTTTTTAAAAAAACCTCTTTTAAACTTTTAAAAATAGTTATATCAATCTTTTTTTTCTCTAACTTAGGTTCTTTTATTACAAAAAATAAAATAATTGCTAAAAAGATTCCAAAAAAAGAGATAATATAAAGTGATGATCTCCATCCAAAATATTTTAATAAAATAGAAATTGGTGTTTGAGAAAAAATACCTCCTAACATCCCTATTGTTACTATTAAAGAGCTAGCTATTGCCATCTTATTTGAAGGTATCCATAATGATGCTAATTTTAAACAAGCTACAAGACCAAAAGCCATCATAATTCCACAAAAAAATCTTCCTATAGATGCAACATAAATATTTTGTGCTGAAGCAAAAATTATAGTCCCAATAATTGCTAAAAAAAATCCTAGCATCATTAATTTTTTTACAGAAAATCTATCCAAAGCTAACCCTGCAGGAATGATAAATATAATATTAGCATAAAAATACCATGCTGAAAGAATAGAAACAGATAGAGATGTGCTTTTAAATTCTCTTACAATACTCTCATTTAATGGAGTCATAATATTTGCTTGAAAAAAAGCATAAAAGAAAAATAATGATCCTGTCAAAGCAATGATCCATCCTTTTTTATTCATAACCATTCCTATGTTAAAAATTTTTTTTCATAATGTTAACAGAAGAAGATGATCCTATTCTATCCGCTCCTGCTTCTATCAAACTTATAGCTTCATCATACCTCTTAATTCCACCGCTTGCTTTAATCTTCATATTATCTCCAATAACACCTTTGATAAGAATAATATCATCAATAACAGCTCCTTTATCCCAAAATCCTGTAGAAGTCTTTATATAACTAGCTTTTGCTACTTGAGATAAAATACAAGATAATATTTTTTCATCTCTTTCTAAAAAAGCAGTTTCTATAATTACTTTTAAAGGATATGGTTTAACCTCATTAACCACCAAACATATATCTTCATAAACTTTTTCATAATCTTTGTCTTTTAATGCTCCAATATTCATAACCATATCTATCTCTTTAGCACCATTTACTATTGCTTCTTTAGCTTCAAATGCTTTAGAAGAAGATAAATTTGCTCCTAAAGGAAAACCTACAACAGCTATTGGTATAGGATTCTTTCCTTCCAATAATTTTGATATCAAAGGAATAAAAGTACTATTTACACAAACTCCAAAAAAATCATATTCTATAGCTTCTCTACAAAGTTTTTCTATATCTATTCTTTTCACATCCGGTTTTAAAAGTGTATGATCTATATATCTGTTTAATTTTATTTTTTTATTCATAATTTCTTTACAAAAAATTTTTTAAAATTTATGGTATAAAAAATGTTAAATATTGTAAAACATTTCATAAACTAAGGAGAGAGTCTTATGTATTTTTTTAAATTTCTTTCCGTTTTTTTAGCTTTATCAGTTTTTTGTTTAGCAGAAACAAAATCTGTTGAAGAAGAATCAATTTCTAAAGAAATCTCAAAAACAATCAAAAAAGAAAACAATTTGATAGAAAAAAAAGAGGAAAAACTATTAGCTACAGAAGAAAAAGAAAAAAATATTTTAGAAAAAAAGGAAAACATTGTAGCTAAACAAGAAAAACAAGAAGAAAAATTTTCTTTTTAAATTTTTTCAAAAAAAGACCTGGTAAAAATCCAGGTCTTTTAAATTAAATGATAAGAAGAGTAAAGACAAAAGCAAATAATGCAAAGGTCTCCACTATCCCTACTGCTGCTGCACATTTTCCAAAAATAGCTGGATTTTTTCCAGATGCTTGTATTGCTGTTGCTGCTACTTTTCCTTGATATACAGAACATACAAAAATAGCTAATCCAATAGGAATAGCAATCCCTATTGCTGATAAGGGAGATAAAATTCCCTCTCTTATCCTTCCAGCCATTATTATCATAAGAATAAATCCATAGATAGATTGAGAAGATGGCAATGCAGATAATCCAATAAACTTACCATGCCCTTCCTCTACATGGGTCATTACTCCATGAGAAGCCATTCCAGCAATAGCGCATCCTACAGCAGAACCCAAACATCCCAATCCTAAAACTATTCCTGGACCAACCATTGAAAAATCCATATTTTACTCCTTTATTTTAATAATTTAAGGGGATTAAACAATTTTCCACCTCCTTGAAAGCAATGTCTATACCATTCCAAAAAATTAAGTCGCAATCCATGTATTACACCCCCTATAATTCCTAATGTCATATTTACCAAATGCCCAATGATAATAACAAAAATTCCTAAAAATATATTAATAGAAAATCCAATATCATTAAATGTTTTAGATAAAATCATCCCAGCCATTCCTAAAGCATATAACCTTAGATAAGACATAGTATCTCCAAAGATAGATACTAGATTAGTTATCTCTTTTATCCCCTCTTTTTTCTTTTGCAATAAAGCTAAAATAACAGCTAACAATATCCCAATAAAAACAAGAGGTCTGCCTAAATAAAAAGCTTCCTCTTTAGATAAAATATTTAAAAAATTAATTAAAGAGCTTGCTTTTATAATCGATGGAAAATAAAGATATCCTCCTATCATAAAAAGTATCCATCCAATTCCCGCAATATTTCTTTTAACATTTATTAAAAAAGAGATTATCAGATGCAATACTCCAATCAACAATGAAATTTCAAGTAATATATTATTATTAAATTGTTCTCTAATTACAAATTTTTCCTTACCTTCAGAAATCTTTTTAATCAACAAAAGACTTTTCCCATCTTTTATCTCTTTTATATTTGGATATTTTTTTTCTAAAGTTTTATAAACATCATCTTTCTGAGTTAGATGATAAAAAGCTTTTTTCTCTGATAAATAATCTACAAAAGAAAATTTTTTTAAAGGACTTTTAGGATTTATATTTAATCCAAAAAAAGATGAGGTAATAATACCCCAAAACATACAACTTATAGATAATAAAAAAACAAGATTTATAAATCTCTTAAACTTTTCCTTTTTAAGAACAAATTTTAAAAAAATAGCTAATATAAAATATAAAAAACCATATCCTGCATCAGAAATGATCATAGCAAAAAAAAGAGAAAAAGCTCCTAATACCCATCCTGATGGATCTTTATCTTGAATAGATGGTGTATCATATATATTTATTAAATCTTCTCCCATAACACCAATTTTATTATTTTTTAAAAAAGTTGGAATTATCTCTTTTTTTTCTATCCCTATCTCTTCATAATAGATATTATAATTTTTTATTAATTCATTCATTTCATCCATTTTTGATAAGGGAATCCATGCTTCAATGCTAAATAAAGATTCTTCTAAATGTTCTTTTGAATTATTTTTTGCAACTTCCAGATTATAGTTATTTAAATTATTGATAAGCTCCTTTTTCAAAAAATCTAAATAAAAGGTATATGATTTAAGCTCCTCTTGGATAAACAAAATTTTATCATTTATTTGATCTATTTTTTTCCTCAAGATTCCTATTGGATTTTCTAAAAAAATCTCAAAAAAATTTTTATATGATTTTTTCTCTTTACTAATAGAAACAAAATAATCTAAATCATAATCCGTTCCTATATAAATTAGATCTTCATATTTTTTTTTCTTAGATGATTTTTTTAAAAAAAATTGAAATATTAAATTTCCCTCTTTTTCTATAAATTTTATATCCTCTTTAGAAAAATCTCCAAATACTGATGCAATATTTGCCTCTTTTATAAATTTTTTTCTACTATCTTCTAAATTATCCAATGTCTTTTTTAATTCTAAAATTTTGTCCACTACTGTATCTCTTTTAAACTCTATCTTTTTTTCTGTTTTAGGAAATTCTTTTAGAATTTTAATAGCATCAATATATTTTTTTAAACTTAAAGGCATTTTTTTATAAACAGGCCCTATAAATTCCAAAAATCCTTTTTTTTGAGCTTTTTCAAAAAAAGCTGAGATATCTTTTTTTATTCCATAAATTAAAATTTTTTTTATTTTTTCAATCATGATACTCTCTTTAAAATAATCTTATTTTTTGCAACTTTTGCTCTACTTACCGATGCTAATTCTTGATCAGATAAAAATATTTTAATCTTTTTTATAATATTTTTAGCTCGTGGAATTAATACCTTCTCAAACAAATTTACTCTAATTGAGATCTCATTTAATTCATTTAATAAAATTCTCTTTTTCTCTTCTACAATTTTTAGCTTTTGATTAAAAATTACAAGCTCTCTTACTATTTTAATTCCACTATCTGCCCAAATGGGAGTATCAAAAAGAGAATAATAATCTTTTTGAAAAATAATACTTTCAAATTTAGGAATATCTATTCCTGCTATATTTTCATAATATTTACTAACATGTTTTACTTCTACATATTGAAAAATATTAAAATTTTTATTTTCAGAAAAAAGATTAACAAAATCTTCTACTGACAAATAAGTTTTATCAAATTTCTCTCTAAGATTTTTAATTTCAACTCTTGTTTCATTGATCTCAAACTGTAGCAATTTTTTTTTAAGTTTTAAAGTTGGCAGATAATTTTGTAATTGCAAAAGTCTTTTTTCCTCATCTCTAAGAGCATTTTTAGTATATCTAATCTTTTTCATGTCTTCACTTTAACCCAATATTTATTAGTTAACTCTTTTTTTATACCTACCTCTTCTAATTCAAAACATTCAGATAAAATCTGCCATCCCAAATCTAAAGTCTCCTCTATAGAAATATTAACTTCTAAATCCATTATCTTTTTTTCAAACAAATTAGAAAATTTTATAAGCTTTTCATCCCATTTAGATAATTTAAATCCCATAGCTTGCCTCTCCTTAGCTTTTTTAGCATCAGCATATAACCTAATCATATTATTAGCTAAATCTCCATGATCTTCTCTTGTCTGCTTACCTATAACCTGTTGTTTTAATCTTGAAAGAGAACCAAAAGGATCTATACTTTTATCATGTAAGTAAAACTGTCCTTCAGTTATATATCCTGTATTATCAGGAATAGGATGGGTTACATCTCCACCAGGCATCGTGGTAACTGAAACTATTGTTATAGAACCACTAGTTTCTATATCTACAGCTTTCTCATATCTTGAAGCTAAATCAGAATATAAAGAACCAGGATAACCTCTATTAGAAGGAATTTGATCCATAGTAATAGCTATCTCTTTTATTGAATCAGCAAAAGCTGTCATATCTGTTAAAAGAACTAAAACATTTTTATTATTCATAGCAAATTTTTCAGCACAAGATAATGCTAAATCAGGTACTAACAAACATTCCACAGCTGGATCTGTAGCTTGATGTATAAACATAATAGTTTTATTAATAGAACCTGAATTCTCAGCATTTTCTAGAAAAGCCATATAATCATCAAACCTAAGCCCCATTCCTCCAATAATTACAATATCCGCATCTGTTTGATTAGCAATCCTCATAAGCAGAGGATTATAAGGCTCTCCCGCTACAGAAAAGATAGGAATCTTTTGAGATTTAACTAAACAATTAAACATATCGATCATTGGAATATTTGTTCGAACCATCTCTTTTGGAACTATCCTTTTTACTGGGTTAAAAGTGGGTGTAAAAACATCTATCTCTTTTCCTATTATCTCCGGCCCTTTATCTATAGGATTACCTATCCCATTAAAACATCTACCTAACAAAGATGAACTATAATTGACCTTCATAGCTTTATTCAAAAAAGTTACTTTATCGCCTGTTGATATACCTTTAGTAGTTGCAAAAACTTGCAAAGTAACTAGATCATTATCAAATTTAAGAGCAGAAGCATAAGTATAAGTTTTATCTTTTTTATAGATTAAGGCCATCTCACCTAATCCTATATTTTTTGCTCTTACAACTATTAGATTACCTTTCATATCTAAAATTCGGTCATATATTTTTTTCATAATTCCATCTTTGTTCTTATATTTTCCAAACTTTTATAATATTCTTCAGATTTAAAAGAGATATAATTTAAATTTTTTAAATCATTTTGCAAACTTAAAAAATAGTCTCTAGCTTCATCATGTGTTTCAAACTCAAATCTTTTTTCAAAAATCTCACATATCAATTTAAAAAGAATGATCTGCCTTTCCATTGAACAATATGCATCTTCTTTATCAAAAGCATTTTGTTGTAAATAGCATATATCATATAATTCCATTTTCAAATAAATAACAAAATCATCCATCACTGTTCCCTCTACTCCTATCACCTCCATTCTTTTCCCTATTTCGCTTCCCTCCTTTAAATAAAAATTTACTATATTTACCTTATCACTCCATCCCTCCAAACTAGTTTTTAAAATATCTCCAGCAAAAACTAAATATTTAGACCATGATATTAAAGGATCTATTGCAGGATATTTTCTAGCATCTGCTCTCTCTCTTGAAAGCCCTAAAAAAGCACCAACAACTGATAAGGTAGATTGAGTAACAGGTTCTTCAAAATTACCTCCCGCTGGAGAAACAGATCCTCCTATAGTTAAAGATCCTTTTTTCCCATTTTTTAAATTAACAACTCCAGCTCTCTCATAAAAAGATGCAATCCTAGATGATAGGTAAGCTGGGAAAGCTTCTTCTCCAGGAATCTCTTCCAACCTTCCAGAGATCTCCCTCATAGCTTGAGCCCATCTAGAAGTAGAATCCGCTAAAAGCAAAACATTAAGTCCCATCTGTCTATAATATTCTCCAATGGTAACACCCATATATACCGAAGCCTCCCTAGCTGCAACTGGCATAGATGAAGTATTACATATGATAACCGTTCTATCTATCAAAGGTTCATTAGTTTTTTCATTTATCAGTTTAGGAAACTCTTTTAAAACCTCTACAACCTCTCCTGCTCTTTCTCCACAAGCAGCAATTATTACAATATCCACAGCAGAATATTTAGATAGATGATGTTGTAATACTGTCTTTCCCGCTCCAAAAGGGCCAGGAGAACAAAAACTACCACCTTTTAATATAGGAAAATGGGTATCAATAATTCTAAGTCCTGTATCCATAATTTCGAAAGGAGTGTCTCTCTCTCCAGATAAAAGATTCATCTTTACTGGCCATCTCTGAAACATAGGCAACTCAAATATTTTCCCTTCCTCATCTTTTACTTTAGCTATAATATCTTTTACATAATAAGCTCCTTTCTCTACTACCTCTTCAACTCTATATTTACCAAAAAAAGAAAATGGAACCATTATTTGATGTTTAAATCTACCTTCAACAACATAACCTAATGAATCACCTCTTTCCAAAACTTCATTTTTTTTAGCTAAAGGATTAAAATCCCATTTTTTTTCTCTATTTAATGCTGGTATTAAAACTCCTCTTTCTAAAAATAATCCTGACACCTCAGCTATGCTTGACAAGGGATTTTGAAGTCCATCATAAATAGATGTTAAAAGACCAGGTCCTAATTCTGCTTCTAAAAGATGAGAAGAAAAAGAAACTTTTTCCCCCAATTTTATTCCCATAGTATTTTCAAAAACCTGCACTTTAGCTTCATCATTATTAATCTCTATAACTTCTGCAGACAAAGATAAAGAACCTAAATGTATAAAACAGATCTCCCCCTGCCTTATATCACCTTCAAATTTAACATTTAATAGATTTCCAAAAGCTTTTACTACTTTACCAATAGCATTATTATTTTTTGTTTCAACCATCTCTCTTACCTATATTACTAATTTATCAACTACCTCTTTTTTTGGATGTTGCATTAAAAAGTATAAATCTTCAATTATTATTAAATTAGCTAAATACCCTAAAATTTGATCTATGTTAAAAAAATATTTTTTCATCTCATCATTATTTTTAAAAAATTTAAATTTCAAAAGAGCTATCTCTAAATGCTTGGGATTCTCCTTATTTTTTAAAAACAGCTCCTTAAGTTGAAGATACTCTTTTGGAACCTCTAAACTTTCATCTTCTTTTTGTGAAAAAATAAAATTTATAAAAGGATCTCTGGGATCTTCAAAGAAAAGTTCTTTTACAATATCCTTTTTCAACTCTTTAGCTCTAAGTGCTGATAAAACTATTCTTATCTCTCTCTCCATCTTAAAATAAAAAGACAAAAAAGGAGATTTTGTATTATCTATTTGATAATTCAAAAAATTAGATAATAAAGATGCAAAATTAGTTATTCTATCCTCCTTACCAGTATATTTTTTTAAAAAATCAAAAACTAAATAAGGGAAAAAATCTCCCACTAAAAAGGATTGATCTAAACCTTTCTCATCTAAATTACTTCTAGGGTCTAATCTTAAATTTTCTAATAAAGCTTTTATATTTTTTATATCTACATACTGTTTAAATATCTTTAAAAGACTTTTATCCTTATCTGATAAATGCCATCTCAATATCCTATCTAATTCAAAAAAAGATAGTTCAGGTTTTACTTGCCAATTAAGCACAGGAAAAAAACAACATAAAAAATAATATTTTTTCATTCTAATTAAAAATCATCTCCCTAAAATCTTCTCTTATATATTCTGCAATAAGATCAAAAATAGCTTGATCGGTAATATCTATAGTTAATTGCTCTTCATGTATTTTAACCTTTATTCCTCCCAAAAAAGGTTCTTCCATAACTTTTTTCTCTCTTAATTTATCTAATATATCCTTTGTAAGAAAAGCATTTATCTTATCCGTTCCTATATGTTTTGGAATATAAACAGATAAATCACTCTCTATCCCTTCTTTTTCAATAGCTTGAATAATGCAATTGATCAAATCAACTATAATTTTAGGATTAGACGTTTCCTTTATAATTAACTCTTTCAACCCCTTCTTAAAAAATTTTTCTTCTATTGCATTTTTAAGTTTATCGATAACCTGTTGTGATGCTAATTTTAAAGCTGATAAAATTTGATCTTTTTTCTTATCTCCCTCTTTTACAGCTTCTTCTACAATTTTTTTCTTTTCATTATTAGCATCTTCTATAATATTATTAGCTTCTATCCTAGCATTTTCTATTATCTCTTGAGCTTGCTTTTTTGCAGGTTCTAAAGTTTGTTTTCTTAAAATATCACATATTTCATCTATTTTACCTTTTCCAACCATAATAAATACCTACTATTTTTTCTGATCATAGCACATCTTTATTTTTCTAGTAAAATCGATTATTTTATTTTGCTAAAAATAAATTTATGTATAAAATGTAATTAGAGGTAAATAAATGAAAAAGTTAATTATAACTTTATTATGTTTTTTTTCAATATTATTTTCAATGAATGATGATTATAAATATAAAAGTAGAGCAGCAGCAGCAAGTTCTAGCAACACTATATCAACCTCAATGGCTGTTTGGGGAATAGGTCTTACTGTAGGTATTAGTATAATTTACATACTGATGAAATCATCAACATCTGAAGAATAAAAAATTCTTTCATAAAAAAAATTTTTGTATAAAATTCTTTTATGAATCAATTGCAAAATCTTAAAAAATTTACAGTAATCGTAGCTGATACTTCTGATATTGAAATGATAAAAAAATATTCTCCTCAAGATACAACCACTAATCCAACATTAATATATAAAGCTGCCAAAGAAGAGAAATATAAATATTTAATAGATGAAGCTGTTAATTACAGCAAAAAACATTTTTCTTTTAATAAAATTCTCTCTTCTTCTATTGATAGATTATTTATAAATTTCGCAAAAGAAATCTTAAAAATCATACCAAACAGATTATCGATTGAAATAGATGCAAGATTATCTTTTAATATCAAAGCTTCTGTTGATAAAGCAAAAAAACTGATCTCATTACTTGAAAAAGAAAAAATAAAAAAGGAGAGAATTCTTATCAAATTAGCAGCAACATGGGAGGGAATAGCAGCAGCAAAAATATTAGAAAAAGAGGGAATTCATTGTAATATAACGCTTATTTTCAGTCTTCCCCAAGCTATAGCTGCTGCAGAGGCAAAGGTAACATTAATCTCTCCTTTTGTAGGAAGAATATTAGATTGGTATTTAAAAAATAAACCAAAAAAAATCTCTTCTTACAAAGATCCTGGTGTTTTATCTTACACAAAAATATATAACTATTTTAAAAAATTTGAATATAAAACTGAAATCATGGGAGCTAGTTTTAGAAATAAAAATCAAATATTAGCTCTTGCAGGTGCTGATCTCTTAACTATCTCTCCAGTTTTTTTAGAAGAATTAAAAAAAAGCAAGAATCCTGTTAAAAAAAACCTATCAACAGATAATGCAAAAAACAAAAAAAATAAAAAAATAAAAATAGATAAAAAAATATTTAAATCTCTTTTAAGCAAAGATATTATGGCCTCGGAAAACTTATATGAAGGAATAAGAAAATTTTCTGATGATACTATAAATTTAGAAAGTTTATTATTAGAAAAGATAAAAAAGTAAACCTGTTAACTAACAATCTCCTGTTCTTCCTCTTTTTTTTCAGCTATTAAATCTTTAAAAATCACATGAACACCACTTACATGTAACCCTGTTAAATTAGTAATTTCTTCTATTATTTTATTTTGTATCTCTTCCGATTTTTCTGGAATAGATATCCCATATTTTATATTAACTTCCACTTTTATAAAAATAGAATGGTTTTTTTGATCTTGTTCTACATATATTCCCTTTATCTTTTCTGCTTCCCTTCCAAGAATGCTATCGATCAATGTACCGCAAATAAATCCTATCCCCTCAATTTTATCTAAGCACCTCAAAACAATCCCTTGAAAAACTCTTCCTTCTATATCTCTAATATAAGTTGTATCTGGAAGAGTTATCTCTTTTGAATCTAATTCAACCATTTTTTTTAAATTTTTCATAAAAACTCCCGAAATTATTTTATCCCATATTGTTCTTTTAATAAAAGGTAAAAAATGTTAATTTTTATTTATGACAATTTCTCTTTTAACAGTTTACTTTATACTTGGAATAATAACTGCTTATTTTGCAAAAAAAATAAATAAAAATCCCTATCTTTGGTTTTCTATAGGAATGATTTTTGGAATTTTCGGATTAATAATCATATTCTTAATGAGTTTAAAAAATATTAAAAATTCTAAATCAAATATCAAACATCATCCTATAGAAGATTCAAAATTATGGTACTATCTTAATAATGATAAAAGTCAAGGACCTCATAGTTTAACCAAACTAATAGATCTTTTTCATGAGAAAAAGGTTTTTTTGAATACTTATGTTTGGAATGAAGAATTAGAAGATTGGAAACATTTAAAAGATACTAAAGAATTTTTGAAAATAGAAAAAAAATTACCAGCTAGCCTTTGTAATTCCAGGGATTAATCCTTTAGATGACTCATCTCTAAAACATAATCTAGACATCTTAAATTTCCTTAAATACCCCCTACATCTTCCGGTTATCTTACATCTATTTCTAAGTCTTACATAAGAGGTGTTTTTAGGCATAGAATTCAGTTTTCTAACAGCAGCCATTTTTTCTTCATCGGTTTTATAAATATCTAAAATAATTTTTTTTAATTCTTGCCTTTTCTCCCATTTTAATCTAACCAATTTTTCTCTTTTTATCTGTTTTTGAATAGCTGATTTTCTTGCCATTTTATCCTTTTTGCCTTTGTTTTCTATTTGGGTCTCTTTTATTTATAATATAAAGCCTTCCCCTTCTTCTAACCATCTTATCACCTTTAGAAGGATCTGCTTTAATAGATGCTCTAACTTTCATAGTTGTAAATTTATTAAAAATAAAAATTTTTTTCAAGTTATAAATTTTTATTGAAATTAATTTCTTTTAAAAAATTTTATTTAGTCCTTCCCTAAAATAGGTCTTTTTGACATACTCCAACGACTAAAGTCAGTTGGATTCTGGATTCAAACAATATTCGCCTGAAGCATCAGGTCTTACAATATCTAGCCCAAGAGAAGATGCCCCTTCTCTTAAATTATTTATAGCTGCATTAACATCTCTATTGTGTTCTTTATTGCAAGAAGGACAAA